>NZ_JBICKH010000056.1:0-479 GCF_043103905.1 Pseudomonas sp. yb_2
GACGGCAAAACCGTCATCACCGTGCCGGCTAATGGCACCGTGGGTACTGCCACCGTGACTGCCCCGGACAACGTCTACGTTGGCACCAACGACCCTGTGATCAAATCGATCGCAACCGTTGAAGGTGCGGATGTCGGCAAGTTCGAGCAACTGACACTGGACAAGACCCCGGTCAGCACGTCGGTTACCGACGAGCCAGGTACGCCGGGCAACGAAGGCGACCTGGTCAAGGTCACCATCACAGCCGACCAGACTTCGGTGGCCGAGAACGTCAAACCGACCTTCACTGTTCACGTCAACCAGCCGCTGGCTCACGACCTGGTCGTGACCCTGAGCAACAATGCCCAGGTCACCATCAAGGCCGGCGAGACCAGCGCGCCATACACCCACGCTGCGCAGGGCGATGACGTTTACAACGATGCTGGCCAGATCAGCCTGGGTATCAACTCGGCGGTAGACGCCACTGGCGCTACGTTCGA
>NZ_JBICKH010000057.1:0-597 GCF_043103905.1 Pseudomonas sp. yb_2
GACTGGCATTTTTCATTTTCGGGTGGGGTACTTCGCTGGACGTTGCTTCACCGTTCGCGGAAACCATCGGTCAGGCCGTCGATGTGGCAAGACATATTGTGCCGCCGAAGCCTGCAGATCCGACAAAAATCCCGGCAAATTTCCGGGGTGGTTCAAGGATGTGCCATGCAGCAAGCCCAGTATTGCCCAGCTACAGGCAGTAAAACTCATCTCGCATGGGTACACACCAGGGCACTGTCGAGACATTTGCACCATCTGATAACGCAACAGGTTGTAGCCCAGCAGTACGCCCCATAGCTCTTGCGCAATCATCTCCGGCGTCTTGCTTCTCAGCGTATATTCACCACCTAAAAGCCCTTGCTTGATCTCTCGATATCCCAGTTCGATTTCCCAACGCTGACTGTAAAGGTCGACGATCTCATCACCCGGGAAACGCAGCGGATCCACCATTGAGGTCAGTACGCTCACCACCTTGCCTTTAATCGTCTTGCTTAACAGCCGTGCTCGAGTCTCCAGCGGCAAGCCGGGCCATTGCTTACGGGCTTGTGGCGAGGTGCGCAGAATGACTACGGCATCGTTGCGTCCAAGCTTGTGCTC
>NZ_JBICKH010000058.1:0-827 GCF_043103905.1 Pseudomonas sp. yb_2
GAGCTGGGCGGTGCGGCTTCGGTTCAAGTGACCGATACCACCGACGAAGTGGTGGCCAAGCTGACCGCGACGCCTTCGGTGACCGAAGGTGGTGAGATCACCTACACCATCACCCTGACCAACAAAGATGGTCTGCCGATCAACAACCACAGTGCATTGACCTTCACCCTGAGCGACGGCAAAACCGTCATCACCGTGCCGGCTAATGGCACCGTGGGTACTGCCACTGTCACTGCCCCGGATAACGTCTACGTCGGCAGCAACGACCCTGTCGTGATGTCGATCGCTACCGTTGGCGGTGCGGATGTCGGCAAGTTCGAGCAACTGACACTGGACAAGACCCCGGTCAGCACGTCGGTTACCGACGAGCCAGGTACGCCGGGCAACGAAGGCGACCTGGTCAAGGTCACCATCACGGCCGACCAGACTTCGGTAGCCGAGAACGTCAAACCGACCTTCACTGTTCACGTCAACCAGCCGCTGGCTCACGACCTGGTCGTGACCCTGAGCAACAATGCCCAGGTCACCATCAAGGCCGGTGAAACCAGCGCGCCGTACACCCACGCTGCGCAGGGTGATGACGTCTACAACGATGCTGGCCAGATCAGCCTGGGTATCAACTCGGCGGTGGACGCCACTGGTGCGACCTTCGAGAACCTCGAGCTGGGCGGTGCGGCTTCGGTCCAAGTGACCGACACCACCGACGAAGTAGTGGCCAAGCTGACTGCGACCCCGTCGGTGACCGAAGGCGGTGAGATCACTTACACCATTACCCTGACCAACAAAGACGGTCTGCCGATTAACAACCACAGTGCATTGACCTTCAC
>NZ_JBICKH010000059.1:0-181563 GCF_043103905.1 Pseudomonas sp. yb_2
GATTGTGGTGGTGAAGACGAAAGACCCGAAAATTCGTGCTTTACACAAGAGCGTCGCAAATATCGCATATCCGAATTCGCTGGGCTGTCCATCTGGACATTCTGGCAACAGAATTTCTTGACGACCATAGAGCATTGGAACCACCTGATCCCATCCCGAACTCAGTAGTGAAACGATGCATCGCCGATGGTAGTGTGGGGTTTCCCCATGTGAGAGTAGGTCATCGTCAAGATTCATTTCGCAAAACCCCTATCTGCGCATGCAGGTAGGGGTTTTGTCTTTGTGGGCAAAAAAACTCGACCTGCGCGAATCACTGCGGGAGCGGGCACGGCCGCTCCCGCAGCCTGATGGCATTCGGCCGTTTCATGTACGCGTGATATCGTTCCCCTCTCAGCCATCAGCGCCTCCAGAGACCTTCCGATGCTCAACACCGCCCATCTCCACCCTGGCTTCATGATCGTCCACGGCAACCGCCTCGACGACCTGCGCAGCCTGGTAGTGAGCTGGATGCGTCGCTACCCGCTGGCGCCTCTGGAAAACGAAATTGCCCTGGTGCAAAGCAATGGCATTGCCCAATGGCTCAAGCTGGCCCTGGCTGAAGATCCGCTGGAAGATGACCAAGGCGGCTGCGGCATCGCCGCTGCAATCGATGTGCAACTGCCCGGTAGCTTTATGTGGCAGCTCTACCGCAGCGTGCTTGGCCGTAGCGAAATCCCCGAAGTGTCTCTGCTCGACAAGGCACCCCTGACCTGGCGCCTGATGCGCCTGTTGCCAGCACTCATCGAGCGCCCGCATTTCGAGCCACTGCGGCGCTTCCTCACCGATGACAGTGACTTGCGCAAGCGCTACCAGCTCGCCGAGCGCTTGGCCGACCTGTTCGACCAGTATCAGGTCTACCGCGCCGATTGGCTCAAGGACTGGGCCACTGGTGAGCACGTCATCAACACGGCCCGCGGCGAGCGCAAAGTTCTGCCGCCAGGCAACCGCTGGCAAGCCGAGTTGTGGCGAGCATTGCTGGAGGATGTTGGCGAGCAAGGCATGGCGCAAAGCCGCGCCGGGGTACACCAACGTTTCATCGAGCGCATCAACAGCCTGGAGCAGGCGCCTGCCGGGCTGCCACCGAGGGTGATCGTGTTCGGTATCTCTTCGCTGCCGGCCCAGGCCCTGGAAGCACTGGCAGGCCTGTCGCGTTTCAGTCAGGTATTGCTGTGCGTACACAACCCATGCCGCCACCACTGGGCCGATATCGTTGCCGACAAGGACCTGCTGCGCCACCAGTACAAACGCCAGCAACGCAAGCAAGGCATGCCCCTGCAACTGGACGACCAGACGCTGCACCAGCATGCCCACCCGTTGCTGGCAGCCTGGGGTAAACAAGGCCGCGACTACATCAACCTGCTCGACAGCTATGACGACCCGGGCAGCTACCAGGGCGTGTTCAGCGACGGCCGCATCGACCTGTTCAGCGACGGTTCGCCCACCACGCTGCTCAACGAACTGCAGGACGACATCCTGGAATTGCGCCCGCTCGCCGAGAGCCGCGAACGGTGGCCGGCAGTCGACACCACAAAAGACCGCTCGATCCGCTTCCATATCGCGCACAGCCCGCAACGTGAAGTGGAGATCCTCCACGACCAGCTGTTGGCCCGCTTCAGCGCCGACCCGACTTTGCGCCCGCGCGACGTGATCGTCATGCTGCCGGACATCGACACTTACGCGCCGCATATCCGCGCCGTCTTCGGCCAGTTGCAGCGTAACGATCCACGCTACATCCCGTTCACCCTGACAGACCAGGGCCAGCGTGGTCGCGAGCCTTTGCTGATCGCGCTTGAGCACCTGCTCAAACTGCCTGACAGCCGCTTCGCGGTCAGCGAAGTGCTCGACCTGCTGGACGTGCCGGCAGTCCGCGCCCGCTTCGGCATCCGCGAAAACGACCTGCCCACGCTGCACCGCTGGATCGAGGGCGCTGGCATCCGTTGGGGCCTTGACGCCGCGCAGCGGGCGAGTTTGGGCTTGCCCGCCGGGCTCGAACAGAACAGTTGGCGTTTCGGCCTGCGCCGCATGCTGTTGGGTTATGCCGTGGGGGTGGGTGAGGCCTGTGATGGCATTGAACCCTACGATGAAATCGGTGGCCTGGACGCGGCACTGATCGGCCCGCTGGTCGCGTTGCTGGATGCGCTCGAAGTCGCCTGCCAGGCCTTGTCCGAGCCTGCCACCGTCAGCCAGTGGGGCGAGCGACTGCATGCCTTGCTGCACGTGTTCTTCCTCGCCGAGGACGAGGGTGATGAGTTCCTGTTGATGCAGTTGCAGGATTTGCGTGATAGCTGGCTTGAGGTGTGCGAGACCGTCGGCCTGCACGAACCGCTACCGCTTACCGTGGTGCGTGAAGCCTGGCTGTCGGGCCTCGATCAGGGCAAGCTGTCACAACGTTTCCTCGCCGGCTCGGTCAACTTCTGCACACTCATGCCCATGCGCGCGATCCCCTTCAGAGTGGTCTGCCTGCTGGGCATGAACGATGGCGATTACCCGCGTGCGCAGCCACCGCTGGACTTCGACCTGATGGCCAGCGACTATCGCCCCGGCGACCGCTCACGCCGCGAAGACGACCGTTACCTGTTACTTGAAGCGCTACTGTCAGCACGTGACCAACTGTATGTCAGCTGGGTCGGGCGCAGTATCCGCGACAATAGCGAACGCCCGGCCTCGGTGCTGATCGGCCAGTTGCGCGATCACATCGCTGCGGGCTGGCATTTGGCCGACGCGCAGCAGGGCCAGCCCGCGAGACCGGGCGAGCAACTGTTGCACGCACTGACCCAGGAGCACCCGCTGCAGCCGTTCAGCCCTCGGTACTTCCAGAAGGGCAGCCCACTGTTCAGCTATGCCCATGAATGGCAGGTGCTGCACCAGCAGGGTGAGACAGACGCGCAGAGCGAGCCGGGCTTGCCGCCTTATCAGGACGCTGAAGCCCTGAGTCTGCACCAGCTGAATGACTTCTTGCGCCACCCGGTACGGCACTTCTTCAGCCAGCGCTTGAAGGTGTACTTTGAGGCGCTGGAAGCGCCGACCCCGGACGAAGAGCCCTTCGTCCTCGATACCCTGCAACGCTACGGCGCCAGTGAAAGCCTGCTTGGCGCCGCCTTGGCCGAACCGGACAACGCCGAACAAGCCTTGCGCGCCCAGGCCCGACGCCTGCAGGCCTGCGGTCTGCTGCCGCTAGCCGGTTTCGGCGAACTGCTGCAAAACGAGTTGATCGAACCGCTGCCGGACCTGCTGCAACGTCACCAGCAATTGCTGCAACGCTGGCCACAGCTGGTCGAGGGCGCTTTGCCGGTGCATTTCGAGCACGGTCAGCACCGTCTGGAGGGCTGGCTGGGCCGGGTGTTCCAGGCGGAAGATCAGAGCCTTCTCAGTATCACCACAGTACCCAACACCATCAGTGCCGGGCGCAACAACCTGAAGTGGCACCGCCTTATCGCGCCCTGGGTTACGCACCTGGCGGCCTGTGCGGCGGGCTACCCCTATAACAGTGCATTGGTAGCCAGTGACCTGACCCTGTTGCTTGCACCCCTGCCGCAAGCGCAGGCCGCGCAACTGCTGGGCGACCTGTTGGTGGCCCGTCAGGCGGCAATGAACGCGCCGTTGCCAGTCGCGGCCAAGACCGCGTTCGCCTGGTTGGCCCAGGACGATGCGGATAAAGCCCTGGCCGCAGCAGCTCGCGCCTACGAAGGCGACGAACGCACCAGCCTTGGCGAACGGAGTGAAAGTATTGCGCTGGCTCGCCAGTTCCGAGATTTTGCAGCACTCACCGCTGACGAAACGTTTGAAGGCTGGTGCGAGACCTTGTACCGCCCGTTGTTCACCGCCCCTTGGCAGACCTTGGGCAACCCGGAGAAAGGCGCATGACCCAGGACCGTCCTCTGGCACTGAGTTTCCCCCTGCACGGTAGCCAGCTGATCGAAGCCAGCGCCGGCACGGGCAAGACCTTTACCATTTCGGCGCTGTACCTGCGCCTGATCCTCGGTCACGGTGGCGAACAGGGCTTCGAGCGCGAGCTGCTGCCACCGCAGATCCTCGTGGTGACCTTCACCGACGCCGCCACCAAAGAGCTGCGCGAGCGTATCCGCGCCCGCCTGGCTGAAGCCGCACGGTTCTTCCGTGGCGAACTGGAAGGGGCCGATCCGCTGTTGCACCAACTGCGTGACGATTACCCACAAGAGAACTGGCCGCGTTGCGCCGGCCGGTTGGAAATCGCCGTGCAGTGGATGGACGAGGCTGCGGTATCGACCATCCATGGCTGGTGCCAGCGCATGCTGCGCGAGCATGCCTTCGACAGCGGCAGCCTGTTCACCCAGACCCTGGAAACCGACCACAGCGAGTTGTTGGGCCAGGTCATGCGCGATTACTGGCGGCGCTTCTGCTATGGGATGCAAGGTGACGCACTGGCCTGGGTGCGCGGCAACTGGGGGAGCCCAGATGCCTTGCTGCCGCGCATTCGCCCACTGTTCGGCCGTGTGCGCGCCCAGCAGAATGGGCCAGAGCCCGCCGCATTGATCCAGGCATCGCTGCAGCAACGTGGCGCACAGTTGGCCCGCATCAAGGCGCCATGGGCACAGTGGGCCGAGGAACTGCGGCAAATCTGCCGCGATGCGCTGGCCGCCAAACAGGTCGACGGCCGCAAGATGCAAGCCCGTTACTTCGAGCCCTGGTTCGACAAGCTCAGCGCTTGGGCCAGCGATGAGCAACTGGTAGAGCTCGACTTGGGCACCGGCTTTACCCGGCTGACCCCGGCGGGCATGGCCGAGGCCTGGAAGGGAGAACCTCCCGAGCACCCAGCCCTCAACGCCATGCAGCACTTGCAGCAGCAACTGCAGGCCCTGGACAGCCCGGATGCCCCGCTGCTCGAGCACGCCGCCAGTTGGGTATCGGCGCGTTTCGAAGTGGAGAAGCGCCGGCGTGCAGAAATGGGCTTCGACGACATGCTCGTGCGCTTGCAGCACGCGCTCGCCAGCGAGGCCGGCGAGCGCCTGGCCAGCCTGATCCGTGAGCAGTTCCCGGTAGCGCTGATCGACGAATTCCAGGACACCGACCCGGTTCAGTACGGCATTTTCGAGCGCATCTACCAGATCAGCGAAAATCGCGCAGAAACCGGTCTGTTCATGATCGGCGACCCCAAGCAGGCGATCTACGCCTTTCGTGGTGCCGACATCTACACCTACCTAGCCGCGCGACGCGCTACCAGCGGCCGCCTGCACAGCCTGGACACCAACTACCGCTCCAGCAAAGCCATGGTGGCGGCGGTCAATCAGGTGTTCCTGCAGGCCGAGGCGCGTGAAGCGGGGCGGGGTGCATTCCTGTTCCGCGAGGCCGATGACAACCCGCTGCCATTCATCGAGGTGCGCGCCAAGGGGCGTGGCGAACAGCTGCTGATTGACGGTGAAGTCAGTGCAGCCCTGCAATGCTGGCAGCTGGAAAGTGAAGAGCCAGTCTCCAGCAGCGTTTACCGCCAGCAAATGGCCGCCAGTTGCGCCAGCCATATTGTGGCCTTGCTCAATGGCGGCCAGCAGGGCACGTCGGGGTTCCGGAATGCCGAAGGCGAATTGCGCGCCTGCTTGCCCTCGGACATTGCCATCCTGGTGCGCGATGGCCATGAGGCGCAGATGGTCCGCGCCGAACTGGCCGCACGCGAGGTGCGCAGCGTCTACCTGTCCGACAAGGACTCGGTGTTTGCCGCCCAGGAAGCCCACGACCTGCTGGCCTGGCTCAAGGCCTGCGCCGAGCCTGACTCGGAGCGCCTGCTCAAGGCTGCTCTGGCAAGCCTTACACTGGGCCTGTCGCTGGCTGCGCTGGACCGGCTTAACCAGGACGAGCGGGTCTGGGAGAGCTGGGTGATGCGTTTTCGCCTGTACCGCGACACCTGGCAGCGCCAGGGGGTGTTGCCGATGTTGCGCCACCTGCTGCATGACTTCCAGCTACCGCGCACACTGATCCGCCGCAGTGATGGCGAGCGGGTGCTGACCAACCTGCTGCACCTGGCCGAGCTGCTGCAGCAGGCCGCCGGCGAACTGGACGGCGAACAGGCGCTTATCCGCCACCTGGCCGAGCATCTGGCCAGTTCCGGTCAGGCTGGTGAAGAGCAGATCCTGCGCCTGGAGAGCGACGAACAGTTGGTCAAGGTGGTGACCATCCACAAGTCCAAGGGCCTGGAATATCCCTTGGTCTACCTGCCATTCATCTGCACCAGCAAACCGGTGGATGGTAGCCGTCTGCCGCTGGCCTGGCATGACAGCGAAGGTAACGCTCACCTCACCCTCACACCCGACCAGGAGCAGATCGAGCGCGCTGACGACGAGCGCCTGGCCGAAGACCTGCGCCTGCTCTACGTGGCCCTGACCCGCGCCCAGCATGCTTGCTGGCTGGGTGTCGCCGACCTCAAGCGCGGTAATCTGAAGAGCTCGCAGCTGCACCGCTCGGCGTTTGGCTACCTGCTGGGGGGCGGCCTTGCCTTGGCTGGCTCGGCGCAGCTGACGGACTGGTTGCAGGCTTTGGCGGCAAGTTGCCCGCACATCACTTGCCCAGGCCTGCCGCAGGCGGATGAGCAGATGTATCGCATGCCACACGCCGAACGTGAGCTGCTGCCAGCACGCAGGCCACGCCATGCGGCTGCCGAGCACTGGTGGATCGCTTCCTACAGTGCCCTTCGTGTCGGCGATCAGACCCTCGGCGCCGACAGCTCGCAGGCCCAGCAACTGCTGGATGACGAGGCGCCCGATGCCCAGGTGTTGCGCGAGGTCCCGGCCGACAGCGGCGATATCCACCGCTTCCCGCGGGGGCCTAACCCCGGCACCTTCCTCCATGGTTTGCTGGAGTGGGCAGGCCGTGAGGGCTTCAGCGAGGTCAGCGCTAACCCTCAACTGATCGAGCGCACCGTTGGCCAGCGCTGCAACCGCCGTGACTGGGCCGGCTGGATCCCCACCCTGAGCCACTGGATGCAGCGTTTGCTGAGCGAGGCGTTGCCGCTGCCGGGCAGCGACCAGAGCGTAACGCTGGGCCAGCTGCGTCATTACCAGATTGAAATGGAGTTCTGGTTCGCCAGCCACCGGGTCGACGCAGAACAACTCGATCGCCTGGTGGCACGCCACACCCACCCCGGTCTGGCGCGCCCAGCTGCGCAGCCGACCGTGCTAAACGGCATGTTCAAAGGGTTCATCGACCTGGCGTTCGAGCTGGACGGGCGTTACTACGTGACCGACTACAAGTCCAACTGGCTGGGTGCGGACATCCAGGCCTACGATGCCATGGCCATGGAAAAGGCGATTCTTGAGCACCGCTACGACCTGCAGTATGTGCTGTACCTGCTGGCCCTGCACCGCCAGTTGCGCGCGCGGCTGGCGGACTACGATTATGACCGCCATGTTGGCGGCGCCCTGTTCATCTTCCTGCGCGGTGCCAGCAGCAGCGGCCACGGCGTGTACCACGCCAAGCCACCGCGTGAGCTGATCGAAAGCCTCGATGCGCTGTTCCGTGGCGAGCACGCGCCGGTACAGCAGGACCTGTTTGCCGGAGTTGCGCCATGAGCCGAAGCCTTGTCGACCTGTTGCCCACCCCGTTGCACGCCGAGCACCTGCTGGCACTGGCACCGCAGCACAACAGCGCTGACCTGCTGCAATTACTCGACCGTTGGGTTGAGCGGGGCTGGCTACGTGCCCTGGACCGCGCATTCGTGTCGTTCCTGGAAGAGCGCGCCCCCGGCAGTGATCCCTTGCTATTGCTGGCAGCGGCGCTGGCCAGCCACCAACTGGGGCACGGACATGTCTGCCTCGACCTGCAACAAACCTTGGCCGAGCCTGATTTCGCCCTGTCGTTGCCGCCGGAAGGTGACGCCCTTATCGGCCCTTTGCTACTGCCATCGCAACTGCTGGCCAACCTTGACTTGAATGCCTGGCTTCAGCGCATCAGCGCCAGCCCGCTGGTGGCCGCAGGTGATACGCCTGGCCAGCAATCGCGGCCACTGGTACGCAGTGGCGAGCGCCTTTACCTGCGCCGTTACTGGAGTTACGAGCGGCGCATCGACCAGGCCCTGCGCCAGCGCCTGAGTCAGGCCGAAGCACCGCCTGCGGACCTGCCAGAGCGTCTGGCGCAACTGTTCGAGGGCGGCGCGCCAGCTGGCCAGGTGGACTGGCAGAAGCTCGCCTGTGCCTTGGCCACCCGTGCCGGTTTCAGCATCATCACTGGCGGCCCCGGTACTGGCAAGACGACCACCGTGGTGCGCCTGCTGGCGTTGCTGCAGGCACCGGCAGTGGAGCAGGGCAGGCCACTGCGCATCCGCCTGGCGGCACCGACCGGCAAGGCCGCTGCGCGCCTGACCGAATCCATTGGTCAGCAAGTCGAGCGCCTGCAAGTCAGCGCCGAAGTACGTGGGCAAATCCCCACTGAAGTCAGCACCGTGCATCGCCTGCTCGGCAGCCGCCCGGGCTCGCGGCACTTCCGCCATCATGCTGGCAACCCGTTGCCGTTGGACGTGCTGGTGGTCGACGAAGCGTCGATGATCGACCTGGAAATGATGGCCAACCTGCTCAATGCCTTGCCGCCGCGGGCGCGTCTGGTGCTGCTGGGCGACAAGGACCAGTTGGCCTCGGTCGAGGCCGGCGCGGTGCTGGGTGACCTGTGCCGGGATGCTGAGGAGGGCTTTTACTCGCCGGCGACTGCAGCGTGGCTTCAGCAGGTCAGTGACGAGTCGCTGGCCGGCAGTGGCCTCAAGGCCGGCGATGAGCAGCGTCACCCGCTGGCCCAGCAGGTGGTGATGCTGCGTTTTTCACGGCGTTTCGGTGAAGGCAGCGGTATTGGCCAGCTGGCCAGACTGGTCAATCGTCAGGACGCTCACGCGGCGCGCAACCTGCTGGCCGCGCCGCCTGCCGACGTGCACAGCCTTTCGCTCAAGCACGAACAGGATCGTGCGTTCGACCGCCTGTTACTCGACGGCCTGAACCGTGGTACCGATGGACCGCAAGGCTACCGCAGCTACCTGCGCACCCTTGGCCGTTACCGGCCGGCACTTGATACCGCCTTTGACGACCCCGCCTGGGAGCAATGGGCGGGCAAGGTGTTGCGCAGTTTCGAGGATTTCCAGTTGCTGTGCGCGGTGCGCCGGGGCGCCTGGGGTGTCGAAGGCCTCAACGAGCGGGTGGCGCGGGTGCTGCACAATGCCGGTCTGATCGACAGCCAGCAGCACTGGTACGAAGGGCGCCCGGTGCTGGTGACCCGCAACGACTACGGCCTGGGCCTGATGAACGGTGACATCGGTATAGCCCTGCGCCTGCCGGATGAGCAGGGCCAGCCGCTGCTGCGTGTGGCCTTCCCGCGCAACGACGGCAGTGGTGGTGTGCGGTTCGTTCTGCCGAGCCGGCTCAACGAAGTGGAAACGGTATTCGCCATGACCGTGCACAAGTCCCAGGGCTCGGAGTTCAGCCACACTGCCCTGGTGCTGCCGGATGCGCTCAACCCGGTGCTGACCAAGGAACTGGTGTACACCGGCATCACTCGGGCCAAGCACTGCTTCAGCCTGGTCGAGCCACGCCAAGGCATTTTCGAAGAAGCGGTGGCGCGCAAAGTACGGCGTATTTCCGGGTTGATGCTCGAGCAGGTCTAGGGCCATGACACCCATTACACGTGGCTGCAGGCTCATACAATAAAGCGGCCATGTGCTATCGTTGCGCCGATATCGGAAGGGGCTTAAAGGGATTTCCCACATGAATGTGGCCGCAAGGCGAGTGACAAGCTGTGCGCTTTCGCTATTGCTGGCCGTCCTGTTCCTTTCTGCAGGCGCTGCCCGGGCAGACCCCGGCACAACCGCCGCCCAGGCACAGCAGCGCGCCAAGGCAGTCACCCAGGTAGTACTGGGTATTTTCAGTTACGCCCGCTGGCCCGTCGAACCCTCTCCTTTGCGCCTGTGCCTGGTCGGCCCGACCGAGTACGCCGACGATCTCATCAAGGGCCATGTCCAGGAGTCCGGCCGGCCGCTGCAGGTGCGGCGCCTGCTGGCAGAAGACACCCAGGTCGCCCAGGCCTGCGATGCCCTCTACATTGGCAAGCTTGACCAGGGCCAGCGCGATCGGCTGTTCCAGCGTATCGGCGGCCACCCGGTGCTGAGCATCAGCGAGGCGGATGACCCCTGCACGGTCGGCAGCCTGTTCTGCCTGCGAGTCCGCGACCAGCAGGTGACCTTTGAAGTCAATCTCGACTCGGTGGCACGCTCTGGCGTGCGCATTCACCCCAGCGTGCTGCAATTGTCGCGGCGCCGGGCGGAGCAGCCATGAAGCCGACCCGCAAGCGTACCGTGCGCCCGACCCTGCGCTCGGTGCTGGGCCGTGGCCACCTCAGCGTCGCCTTGCTTGCCGTTGGCCTGGCGGGTATCTCCCTCACCCTGCTGGGCGTGCTCGCCCTGCGTGTCTATGCCAACCATAACCTGCAGTTGATCGCCCGCTCGATCAACTACACCGTAGAAGCGGCTGTGGTGTTCGATGACAGCGCCGCCGCCAACGAATCGCTGGCGTTGATTGCCAGTACCGAAGAAGTGGCCGAGGCCAAGGTCTTCAACAACGAGGGCGAGCAACTGGCGCACTGGCAACGCGACAATACCGGCATGCTCGCGCAGCTGGAGGTGCAGGTTGCCAGCGCCTTGCTGGATGAGCCGGTCATTCTGCCGATCGTGCACCAGCAACAGCAGGTCGGGCATATCGAACTGGCAGGCCAGGGCAGGAGCCTGTTGCTGTTCCTGCTCAGTGGCTTGGCCGGTATCCTGTTCTGCACGGTCCTCAGCGCCCTGGCTGCCCAGTATCTGTCGCGGCGCCTGCTCAGCGATATCACCCGCCCGCTGCGTGGCCTGGCCAGTGTCGCCCATGCCGCCCGCCGCGAGCGCAGCTTCGACCGGCGCGTACCAGAAGCGCCGATTGCCGAGCTGAACGAGCTGGGTAACGACTTCAATGCCCTGCTGGATGAACTGGAGGTGTGGCATAGCCACCTGCAGAGCGAAAACCAGACCCTGGCCCATCAGGCCAGCCACGACAGCCTGACCGGCTTGCCCAACCGCGCCTTCTTTGAAGGGCGCCTGAGCCGCAGCGTGCGAAATGCGGCGCGTCAGCAGGACCACCTGGCACTGCTGTTCCTCGACAGCGACCACTTCAAGCAGATCAATGACACCCTCGGCCACGCCGTGGGTGACGAGGTATTGATCAGCGTGGCCGAACGTGTGCGCGCCCAGCTGCGCGAGCAAGACCTGGTGGCGCGCCTGGGGGGCGACGAGTTTGCCGTGTTGTTGACGCCTTTGCATACGCGCAAGGATGCCGAACACATTGCCGAGAAGATCGTTGCCAGCATGGAGCTGCCGGTGCAACTGGACAGTGGCCGCAGTGTTTCCACCTCGCTGAGTGTCGGTATTGCCTATTACCCGGATGACGGCGCTGACCCCGCCAGTCTTCTGAATGCCGCCGATGCGGCAATGTACCAGGCCAAGCGCGAACGCCGTGGCCATTGGCAAGTGGCGCAGACGGAACGGTCCGCCAATGAAATCAGGAACAGGAGTTGAACCCGTGATGCACGCTTTACGTTTTCCGCTTTGGGCCTTGTTGTTCGCCATGCTGGCGCTGACGGGGTGCCAGAGCGCCCCCCAAAAGGGCCTTACCCCAGAACAGATTGCCGTGCTCAAGCGCGAAGGTTTCACCCCGACCGATGAAGGTTGGGCCTACGACTTGTCTGGCAAAGTGCTGTTCGGCAGCGATCTGGACAGCCTCAACGGCCAGAGCCAGGCGATTGTCGAGCGCATCGGCAAGGCGCTGCTCGGCGTTGGTATCCAGGGCGTGCGGGTGGACGGGCATGCCGACTCGTCGGGCAAGGCGGCGTATAACCAGCAGCTGTCCGAGCGCCGCGCGCAAAGCGTGACCAAGGCGCTGGTGGGGATTGGCATGCAGGCGCAGAACATTCAGAGCCGTGGCCTGGGCAGCAGCCAGCCGGTGGCGGACAACCGCACCAGCGCCGGGCGTACCGAGAACCGTCGGGTGTCCATCGTGGTAGCGTCCTACTGATCGTTGCCGCTCGGGCTGTCACATAGTCCCTGTAGGTGCGGGCAACGCGGTGCCTGGCACCGGCTTCGCCGGTGTTCGCGGGCAAGCCCGCTTCTACAGGGGGGCTCGGAAATGCGCAGGCCCATCAGTCCTGGGCAAAGCGCATCTCGCAGGTTTGCCCCATCAACAACGGCGCATTCGCCTCGGTCACCCCGCGGATGTAATCCCACAGCAGGGTAATGCGCTTCAACTTGCGCAAATCCTCCCGGCAATACATCCAGAACTGCCGCGTCACCTCGATCTCCTCCGGCAACACCGTGACCAATCGCGGGTCCTGCGCGGCGAGAAAGCACGGCAGTATCGCCAGCCCACGCCCCTGCAGCGCTGCCGTGTACTGCGCGATCACGCTGGTACTGCGCAAATGTGCGCTAGCGTTGGGGATCAGGTTGGCCAGGTACAGCAGCTCGGAGCTGAACGCCAGGTCATCCACGTAACTGATGAAGGGGTGTTTGGCCAGATCCGTCACCTGGCGGATCGGCGCGTGGCTGTCCAGGTAGCCCTGGGTGGCATACAGCCGCAGGCGGTAGTCGCACAGCTTGCAGCACACATAAGGCCCATGCTCGGGCCGCTCCAGCGCGATGACGATGTCCGCCTCACGCTTGGACAGGCTGATGAAGTGCGGCAGCGGCAGGATGTCCACCGAAATTGCCGGGTAGGCGTCGACGAAGTGGCTTAGCTGCGGCGTGATGAAAAAGCTGCCAAAGCCCTCGGTGCAGCCCATGCGCACATGGCCCGACAATGCCACCCCCGACCCGGACACCTGCTCGCAAGCCATGTGCAGCGTGCTCTCGATCGATTCGGCATAGCCCAGCAGGCGCTGGCCCTCGGCGGTCAGCACAAAGCCGTTGGTGCGCGACTTTTCGAACAGCAAGGTACCCAGCGCGCCCTCCAGCGAGCTGATGCGTCGCGACACGGTGGTGTAGTCCACGCTCAGCCGTTTGGCGGCACTGCTGGCCTTGCGGGTGCGAGCCACTTCGAGGAAGAACTTCAAATCGTCCCAGTTGAGCGCGCTCAGGGATGTAAGGTCTTTTTGCATGATGATCCGGTTTTTTTGTGCGTTCTTGTTGGATGTTTGCACATCTATACTCGAAACAAGCCTCAGGACGCCACCCCGCGTTTGCCCGGCGCTGGCGATCTCGTCCCGACAACAATTCCAAGGAGAACGCAGATGAACGCACCGCAATCCCCTAACAGCACCAAGGTTGAGCAGGTCAAGCTGCTGATCGACGGCCAGTGGGTCGAGTCCAAAACCACCGAATGGCGTGACATCGTCAACCCGGCCACCCAAGAGGTGCTGGCGCGCGTACCGTTCGCCACCGTCGAGGAAGTCGACGCAGCCGTGGCCGCCGCTCAACGCGCATTCCAGACCTGGCGTAACACCCCGATCGGCGCCCGCATGCGCATCATGCTCAAGCTGCAGGCGCTGATCCGCGAACACACCAAACGCATTGCCCAGGTGCTCAGCGCCGAGCAGGGCAAGACCCTGGCCGACGCTGAAGGCGATATCTTCCGCGGCCTGGAAGTGGTCGAGCATGCTGCGTCCATTGGTACCCTGCAGATGGGCGAATTCGCCGAGAACGTCGCCGGCGGTGTCGATACCTACACCTTGCGCCAGCCGATCGGCGTATGCGCTGGCATCACCCCGTTCAACTTCCCGGCAATGATCCCGCTGTGGATGTTCCCCATGGCCATCGTCTGCGGCAACACCTTCGTGCTCAAACCATCCGAGCAGGATCCGCTGTCGACCATGCTTCTGGTCGAGCTGGCGCTGGAAGCCGGCGTACCGGCCGGCGTGCTGAACGTGGTGCACGGCGGCAAGCAGGTGGTGGATGCCATTTGCACCCACCAGGACATCAAGGCGATTTCCTTCGTGGGCTCTACTGAAGTCGGTACGCACGTTTACAACCTCGGCAGCCAGCATGGCAAGCGTGTGCAGTCAATGATGGGGGCCAAGAACCACGCGGTGGTGTTGCCTGATGCCAACCGCACACAAACCATCAATGCGCTGGTGGGTGCTGCCTTCGGCGCGGCGGGCCAGCGCTGCATGGCGACCTCGGTGGCGGTGTTGGTGGGCAAGGCCCGCGAATGGTTGCCGGATATCAAGGAGGCTGCCAGCAAGCTCAAGGTCAATGCTGGCTGTGAGCCGGGCACCGACGTTGGCCCGGTGGTATCCAAGCGGGCCAAGGAGCGTGTGCTGGGCCTGATCGAAAGCGGTATCAAGGAAGGCGCCAAGCTGGAACTTGACGGCCGTGACGTCAAGGTGCCGGGCTACGAGCAAGGCAACTTCGTCGGCCCAACCCTGTTCTCGGGCGTGAAGACCGACATGCAGGTGTATACCCAGGAAATCTTCGGCCCGGTGCTGGTGACCCTGGAAGTCGATACGCTCGACGAGGCCATCGCCCTGGTCAACGCCAACCCGTTCGGCAACGGCACCGGCCTGTTCACTCAGAGCGGCGCGGCAGCACGCAAGTTCCAGAGCGAAATTGATATTGGCCAGGTCGGCATCAACATCCCGATCCCGGTACCCGTACCGTTCTTCAGCTTCACCGGCTCGCGGGGTTCCAAACTCGGTGACCTGGGGCCGTACGGCAAGCAAGTGGTGCAGTTCTACACTCAGACCAAGACCGTCACTGCTCGCTGGTTCGATGACGACAGCGTCAACGACGGTGTGAACACCACCATTAGCCTGCGCTAAGGAGTACGTCATGCGTATCGCATTCATCGGCCTGGGCAACATGGGCGCGCCCATGGCCCGCAACCTGATCAAGGCCGGGCATCAGCTGAACCTGTTCGACCTGAACAAGGCCGTGCTTGCTGAGCTGGCAGAACTGGGCGGGCAGATCAGCCCCTCGCCCAAGGACGCGGCGGCCAACAGCGAGCTGGTGATCACCATGCTGCCGGCCGCAGCCCATGTGCGTAGCGTGTACTTGAACGAGGACGGCGTACTGGCCGGCATTCGCCCTGGCACGCCGACCGTTGACTGCAGCACCATCGACCCGCAGACCGCACGTGACGTGTCCAAGGCCGCAGCGGCAAAGGGCGTGGACATGGGGGATGCGCCGGTTTCCGGTGGTACTGGCGGCGCGGCGGCCGGCACCCTGACGTTCATGGTCGGCGCCAGTACCGAGTTGTTCGCCAGCCTCAAGCCGGTACTGGAGCAGATGGGCCGCAACATCGTGCACTGCGGGGAAGTCGGTACCGGCCAGATCGCCAAGATCTGCAACAACCTGCTGCTAGGCATTTCGATGATCGGCGTGTCCGAGGCCATGGCCCTGGGTAACGCGTTGGGTATCGATACCAAGGTGCTGGCTGGCATCATCAACAGTTCGACCGGGCGTTGCTGGAGCTCGGACACCTACAACCCATGGCCGGGCATCATCGAAACCGCTCCGGCATCGCGTGGCTACACCGGTGGCTTTGGCGCCGAACTCATGCTCAAGGACCTGGGGTTGGCCACCGAAGCGGCACGCCAGGCACACCAACCGGTGATTCTCGGTGCCGTGGCCCAGCAGCTGTACCAGGCCATGAGCCTGCGAGGCGAGGGTGGCAAGGACTTCTCGGCCATCGTCGAGGGTTATCGCAAGAAGGATTGATGCAAGAGGTGGACTTCATCGCGGGCCAGGTGGCCTTCCCTCTGTAACTGCGCACCAGAGGGAAGGGCGTCTGCTCCGCGATTTTTTTGTCCACGCTTACAGGTAGTGCGCGGCCGTGGTAGGAGCGGGTTCACCCGCGAATGCTACAGAAGCCTCACCGCCGCATTAGCAGGTAAACCCGCGCCTGCAAGTCAGGCGAAGACGAAATACTTACGTACAGTCTCGACCACTTCCCACGTACCTTTCATGCCTGGCTCGATCACGAACACATCACCTGCTTTCAGGTGCTTCGGCTCTTCGCCTTCCGGGGTGATGATGCAGTAGCCATCGAGGAAGTGGCAGAACTCCCATTTATCGTAGTTGACCTCGAACTTGCCCGGGGTGCAGATCCAGGTGCCCATGATCTTGCTGCCGTCAGCCGACAGATAGGCATTGAGGTTGACGGTGTGCGGATCGCCGCCGATGCGCTTCCACTTGGTGGCGTCCACGACCGGCGTCGGGCAGGTTTCGCGCAGGACGGTGATGAAATCGGACATGGCACAACTCCTGGTGACTGGCTGAATGACGGGTCACCATAGGCCCAACGGCCGCGCCGCAGTTGCCTGGGCTCGACGTCCAGGTGTCTGCCCGCGCTATGGCAGGCGGTTTGCCTCGACAGTGGTGTGCGCCCTTGCGCGTCAGCCGGTAAAGGTGGCTACCAGTTCTGCGGCATAGCCCGGCAATGCCGCAAAATCCCGTGCGCACACCAGCAACCGGCGGTTGGCCCATGGCTCCTGCAGTGCCACCCAGTGCAGCGGCAGCATGCCTTGCCAGCGCTGTACTGCTGCCAGTGGCACCACCCCGATTCCGGCCCCGCCCGCGACCATGCGGATCACCCCATCAA
Source organism: Pseudomonas sp. yb_2 (assembly GCF_043103905.1). Lineage (NCBI taxonomy): Bacteria > Pseudomonadati > Pseudomonadota > Gammaproteobacteria > Pseudomonadales > Pseudomonadaceae > Pseudomonas > Pseudomonas sp. yb_2. The sequence goes on from NZ_JBICKH010000059.1 coordinate 16,593, forward strand.
ACCCCTCCGCACGCACCCGAACCTGCATGCGCTGCCCCTCGTGCAGCGCTTGCTCTTCCAGGTACAACCCCAGTGCACTGCCGGCCCCCAGGCCGACATAGCCATGGGCCAGGCTGTCGACGAAGCTTGGCGCCAGCGCACTGGCCAGGGGGTGGGCCTGTGGCGTCACCAGCACCAGCGGGTCATCTCGAAACGGCCGGGTCTGCAGGTGCTCGCTGGGGGCGGCTGTGGACACGATGCCCAGGTCGGCCATGCCTTGGGTAATTGCCTGCACGATGCGCAAACTCGGCAGCTCTTGCACATCCACGCTGACTCCAGGGTTTTCAGCCAGATAGCTGGCCAGCAGTTCGGGCAAGTATTCGGTCAGCGCAGCGGTGTTGCACAGCAGGCGCACCTGGCCTTGCTGCCCTTGCGCGTATTGGCCCAGGTCGAACTGCAGGCGTTCGACCTGCTGCGTTATCAGCCGTGCATGCTGCAAGAGTGCCTGGCCAGCCGGCGTTGGTTGTACGCCACGGCGGTTACGTTCCAGCAAGGGAATGCCCAGTGATGCTTCCATGGCGCGAATGCGCGCACTGGCTGCCGGCAGTGACAGATGGCTGCGGCCGGCGCCAGCGGTGATGTTGCCGCACTCCAGGGTGTGCTGGAACAGCTTGAGGTCGATCAGGTCGAAATGCATGTGGCTCTGTCCTGGCAAGAGGCTGGCTGAGTATATGGCAGATTCTCACGTCGCCCGGTGCACGGCATCATCGGCCCATGACGACCTTGCTCGCTTTCTATCAGAACATTGGCCCGGCACTCTCGTTGCTGGTTGTACTGACCTTTCTGCTGGCTGGAGCAGTGAAGGGGGTCATCGGCCTGGGCCTGCCGACCATTGCCATGGGCCTGTTGGGCCTGGCTATGCCACCGGCGCAGGCTGCCGCGTTGTTGATCGTGCCCTCGACACTCACCAACCTGTGGCAGCTGGCCAGCGGCGGGCACCTGCGAGGGTTGTTGGTCCGCCTGGGGCCGATGCTGGCATTGATTTTTGTCGGCACCTTGCTGGGCAGCGCCTGGCTGGGAATCAACAGTGGCCCCTGGGCTGCGCATGCGCTGGGGGGCGCCTTGCTGGTCTATGCGTTGTATGGGTTGGTCGGCCCGGGCTTGCAGCTAGCCCCGGGACACGAGCGCTGGCTGGGACCGCTTTGCGGGCTGGTCACGGGTGTGGTCACTGCGTCGACCGGGGTGTTCGTGATGCCAGCGGTGCCTTACCTGCAGAGCCTGGGCTTGAGCCGCGAGCAGATGATCCAGGCCCTGGGCCTGTCGTTTACGGTATCGACCCTGGCCTTGGCCCTAGGCCTGGCCGGGCAGGATGCCTTGGGTGGCCAGGCGCTGGGGGCGTCGCTGCTGATGCTGGCGCCGGCCTTGCTCGGCATGCTGGCGGGCCAGTGGCTGCGTCAGCGGATCAGCGCGCTGCTGTTCAAGCGTTGCTTTTTCATCGGCCTGGCCGCCCTCGGCGGCCACCTGCTGATCAACGGTTAGCGGACGAAGCGCTGAGCATGTCGACCCGCTGGATATCGAAATCGCGCTCCAGGTAGTCCATGCGCTTTTCGAAGAAGGCGGCCATGTGCGGAAGGGCCGAGTGCACGTCCAGCGCGGCCTTGTCGGCCCACACTTCGAAGAACACAAACAGGCTTGGGTCCTGCTGGTCGCGCAACATGTGGTACTCGATGCAGCCGGGTTCCTGGCGGCTTGGCTCGACGTAGGGACGGAACAGGTTTTCGAACGCATCAGCCATTTCCGGGCGGGTCTTGGCTTTGAGGATAAAGGCGAACGGCTCACTCATGGGGCGCTACTCGGTGATGGGTGGTGAGTCGATTCTACGGCAATAATGTATTGCTCATTCGTGACTTCTGGTCAATTGTATTTTGCCCCGTCACCGCTGTATCCCGCCCCCGCGAGCCTCTAACCTGCCGGCATCAATTTTTGATTCGGCCGTGGAGGCCAGCATGAAAAAGATCCTTCTGCTCAATGGTGGTAAACAGTTCGCTCACTCCGAAGGCCGCCTCAACGCGACCTTGCACGAAGCGGCCATCGCTCACCTGGACCGCGCCGGTTTCGATGTGCGCCAGACGTTCATCGACGGCGGCTACGATGCCCAGGAAGAGGTGGAGAAATTCCTCTGGGCCGATGTGGTGGTCTATCAGATGCCCGGCTGGTGGATGGGCGCGCCGTGGACCGTGAAGAAGTACATCGACGAGGTGTTCACTGCCGGTCACGGCAGCCTGTATGCCAATGACGGTCGTACCCGTTCTGACCACTCGCAGAAATACGGCAGCGGTGGTCTGGTGCACGGCAAGCAATACATGTTGTCGCTGACCTGGAACGCGCCGCAGCAGGCGTTCGACGACCCGAGCGATTTCTTTGAAGGCAAAGGGGTGGATGCCGTGTATTTCCCGTTCCACAAGGCCAACCAGTTCCTGGGCATGACCGGCCTGCCGACCTTCCTGGCTGTGGATGTGATGAAGCGCCCGGATGTGCCGGCGGCGTTGGCAGCTTATGAGGCCCATCTGGACAAGGTGTTTGGCAAGGCACAGTAATTTTATGTCTGTACCGGCCTCTTCGCGGGCTTGCCCGCTCCCACAGGTATTACGCAGGTTTCAAGGACTTTGCAGTACTTGTGGGAGCGGGCAAGCCCGCGAAGAGGCCCATACAGGCGCCGCTGGACTTGGCCTCGACAAGCGGTTATCTAATCCTTGCACAGACCAACCACAGGCCCTGATGTGAAAACCCGATCCGAAGAACTCCAGGTATTCGTCGCCGTCATCGACTGCGGCTCGATTTCCGCTGCTGCCGAGCAGATGGGCCAGACCCCGTCTGCCGTCAGCCGCACCTTGTCGCGTCTGGAGGGCAAGCTGGGCACCACGCTGGTCAACCGCACCACCCGGCGCATGGACCTTACCGAAGAGGGGCGCTACTTTCTTGAGCGCGCGCGGCTGATCCTGCAGCAGATGGACGAGATGGAAGAGCGTCTGTCGATGAACCGCCAGACCCCGACCGGGCGATTGCGCATCAATGCCGCTGCGCCGTTCATGCTGCATGCCATCCTGCCCTGGATTGGCGAGTTCCGCCGCCAGTACCCAGGCATCGAACTGGAGCTCAACACCGACGACCTGATCATCGACCTGCTGGAGCAGAGCACTGATGTGGCGATCCGCATCGGAGAGCTGGCCGACTCCAGCCTGCACGCGCGCAGCCTGGGTTGCAGTCCGGTGCAGGTGCTGGCCAGTCCGGCCTACCTGGAGCAGCACGGCACGCCACGGCAGGTCGAGGACCTGGCCAACCACTGTCTGCTCGGCTTCAGCCAACCTGAGTCGCTCAATCACTGGCCGCTACGCCACGCTCAGGGCGATCGCTGGAGCATCCGCCCGACGCTGGTCGCTTCCAGCGGCGAAACCCTTCGCCAGCTGGCGTTGGCCGGGGAGGGCATCGTCAGCCTGTCGCACTTCATGACCCACGAAGATATCCGCACAGGGCGCCTGCAGGTGCTGCTGAGCGAGGCCAACAATGGCTACCGTCAGCCGATCCACGCGGTGTATTACCGCAACACCCAGTTGGCGCTGCGCATCCAGTGCTTCCTGGATTTCATCCAGCGCAAGCTGGCGATGTACGCCTGCTGAGTTGCCTGATCGCGACAAATCCTGTCCACAGGCGGCGAAACTTCCGCCGGTTGATTGCACAGTCGAAGCGCTTCGGCCTTACTGACTGCTCAACAAAAACAACACCAAGGAAGTGTCATGCGTATTGTCCCGTTCCAGTACCTGGCTCTCGCAGCCGCGATCCTGAGCTGTTCCTCGGTTTACGCCGCCACCCTGGAGGGCGGCGCGGTGGCCGCCCCCGATCAATATGGCGCACAGGTGGCCGCCGATATTCTGAAAAAGGGCGGCAACGCGGTGGACGCGGCAGTAGCGACTGCCTTCACCCTGGCGGTGACTTACCCAGAGGCCGGTAATATCGGCGGTGGCGGCTTCATGACCCTGTTCGTCGATGGCAAGCCTTACTTCCTCGACTACCGCGAAGTCGCGCCCAAGGCCGCCACGCGCAACATGTACCTGGACGACAAGGGCGAGGTCATCGAGAACCTCAGCCTGGTCGGGGCACGCGCCGCAGGCGTACCCGGTACGGTAATGGGCCTGTGGGAGGCGCACCAGAAGTTCGGCAAGCTGCCCTGGAGCGAGTTGCTGACCCCGGCCATCGGCTATGCGAAAAACGGCTTCAAGGTGGCGGAAAAGCAGTACCAGTACCGCAACGATGCCCAAGGCATGTTCAAGACGGCGACCAACTTCAACGATTACTTTGGCAACATGAAGGTCGGCGAGCTGTTCAAGCAGCCGGAAATGGCCCAGACCCTGGAGCGTATAGCCGACAAGGGCGTGAGCGAGTTCTATCAAGGCAAGACCGCCGACTTGCTGGTGGCGCAGATGCAGGCTGACAAAGGCCTGATTACCAAAGAAGACCTGAAGGATTACAAGGCGGTATGGCGTGAACCGATGGCCGTGAGCTGGCGTGGCAATGTGGTGTATACCGCGCCACCGCCGAGCTCAGGCGGTGTGGCGCTGGCCCAGTTGCTGGGCATCAAGGAAGACCGCGCGGCCGACTTCAAAGGGGTGGCGCATAACTCGGCGCAGTACATCCACCTGTTGGCCGAGATCGAAAAGCGGGTGTTCGCCGACCGCGCCGACTACCTGGGCGACCCGGCCTTCACCAAGGTGCCGGTGGACCAGCTGGTGGCCAAGGATTACCTGGCCAAGCGCGCAGCCCAGGTCAACCCGAAGGCCATTTCCGACACCGACAAGGTCAAGCCGGGCCTTGAACCGCACCAGACCACGCATTTCTCGATCGTCGACAAGCAGGGCAACGCGGTCAGCAATACCTACACCCTCAACCTCGACTACGGCAGTGGCGTCGTGGTGAAGGGTGCCGGTTTCCTGCTCAACGACGAGATGGATGACTTCAGCGCCAAGCCGGGGGCGGCGAACGCCTTTGGCGTGGTCGGCGGTGATGCCAACGCGATCGAACCGGGCAAGCGCATGCTGTCGTCGATGAGCCCCAGCCTGATGACCCGCGATGGCAAGGTCGAGCTGGTAATCGGTACCCCGGGTGGTTCACGGATCTTTACCTCGATCTTCCAGGTGATGAACAACCTGTACGACTACGGCATGCCGCTGGACAAGGCGGTGGCGGCGCAGCGCGTGCACCATCAGTTGCTGCCCAAGGACACCATTTACTTCGACAGCTATGCGCCACTGACCGGGCCGGTAGCTGATGAGCTGAAGAAGATGGGCTATGTGCTGGAGGACCAGGGCTGGGAGATGGGCGACATCCAGGCGATCCGCGTCGATGGGGCGAAGCTTGAGACTGCTTCCGACCCACGTGGGCGTGGGGTAGGGATGATCGTCAAGTAGTACCTGTCAGAACGCCGGGAGGGCTTTGCCCTCCTATCGCGACACAAGGCCGCTCCCACGAGGACCTGCGTTGGGGGCCTTGAGTCGCGAAAGGGCCGCAAAGCGGCCCCAGGTGCCAACGGTCAGACGCGGAACTGGCTGACCAGTGTCTGCAACTGCCCACCCAACCGCGCCAGCTCCACACTCGACGCTGCCGTCTCGTCACTGGCTGCTGCGGTTTGCTCTGACACATCACGCACATTCAGGATGCTTCGGCTGATCTCTTCAGCCACCGCACTCTGCTGCTCTGCCGCCGCAGCAATCTGCTGGTTCATCGACTGGATGCTCGATACCGTACTGGTAATGCTCTCCAGCGATGACCCGGCCTTTCGCGCCAGTTCGACGCTGCTGTCGGTCAGGGCACGGCTGCCCTGCATGGCATTCGCCACTTGCTGGGTACCGTGCTGCAGGCTGGCAATCAGCTCTTCGATCTCTTCGGTAGACTTCTGCGTGCGTTGGGCCAGGCCGCGCACTTCGTCGGCAACCACGGCAAAGCCACGGCCTGCCTCGCCGGCACGCGCCGCCTCGATCGCTGCGTTGAGCGCCAGCAGGTTGGTCTGTTCGGCCACCGACTTGATCACGTCCATCACGCTACCAATTTTCTGGCTTTCCTGCTGCAGCAGGTTCATGGCCTCGGTGGAGCGGTGCATGTCTTCGGCCAGGCGTTCGATCTGGCCAATCGCTTCGCCCACCACGCGGTCGCCGGCACGGGCTTCGTCATCGGCTCCGGTGGCTGCATGTGAGGCCTGCTCGGCATTGCGCGCCACTTCCTGAACGGTAGCGGCCATTTCGTGCATGGCGGTGGCCACCTGGTCGGTCTCGACTTTCTGGCTGTTGGCGCCCGCGCTGGTCTGTTCGGTGACTGCCGACAGCTCTTCGGCGGCGCTGGCGATCTGGGTGACGCCATCGCGGATGCCGCTGATCAGCTCGCGCAGGGTGGTGCCCATGCGCGCGATGCCTTGCTGCAGCACGCCCAGTTCGTCACGGCGGGTGACGCGCATGTGTTGGGTAAGGTCGCCACTGGCGATTTTTTCCACGGCCACCAGGGTGTCTTGCAACGGGCGCGTGATCTGGCGGGTGATCAGCACCGCCGCCAGCACGCCGACCAGCAGCGCCAACAGTGTGGCGATGGCCTGCAGGCTGCGGGCCTGGGTGCTCTCGATGTCACGGCGCTCCAGCTGGATCTGGTACAACGCGTCACTGCGCTTGACGATGTCGGCACCCTGCACGGTCATTTCGGCGCGCGAGGTAGTGATGTTGGCAACCGCGTCGCGGAACTGGCGTACGGCGTCACGATAGGCCAGTACTGCGTTTTCGAACTGTTGCAGGCGGGCGTCTTCGCTGGGCAGCTGGCGCTTGAGGTTGTCGGTATCGGCCAGTGCTGCATCCAGCTGGCGCAAGGCGGCCTGCTCGTTGGCGCTGCTGTTCTCGGCGATGTAGCCACGCACATCGATGCGTACCTGCAGCAGTTGCTGGCGGGCCTTGCTGATCAGCTGGTACTGGGCCAGGCGCACGCTGTCAGCCTCGGGGCGAGCCATCACCTCCTGGCTGAGCGCATCCATGGCCTGGTCGGCGCGAATGGCCGAACTGTCCATGGAAACGCGCGCTGCGCGGGTGGCGTCGTAGCCCTGGCGCATCTTGTTCAGCGACAGCTTGTAGGCACTGATGGTATCGCCCAGCTCACCCAGCAGCTTGACGTTCTCCGGGCTTTTGAAGGTGGTGGCCAGGTAGGCCTGCTGCTTGCTGAATGCGTCCAGCTTGGCCAGGGTGTTGGCGGCGGCGGTATCGTCGCCGTTGGCGATCATGTACTGCAGGCGCGCAATGCGTAGATCGGTGAGGTCCTTGTTCAACTGGCCAATATCGCCCATCCAGTTGCTACGGTCGATCAGGCTGCCCAGGCTGGTCCAGCCGGTGAGGGCCAGCAGGCCAGTGAGGACCAGCACCAGGCCGAAGCCCAGGCCGAGTTTAAGGTTGACGCTGATGTTGGCGAACCAGCTGTTCATGCACGCTCTCCAGAAGTTGATTTCGCTCTCTTGATCTTCGATCGCCAGGCGTTGTTGTTCTGGATGCCCGCTGATTCGTGCAGGGGTTATCGGCCGTGATTGGGGAAGCTGAAACGCTTTTTCAGCAAAATATCAGCAGATGGTCTCACTTGGTCCCTGTTGGGCCTGGGATCAGAGGGTGCGTGCGCTGAAGGTGTCGCAGCGGTTCACTTCACCTTCGGCAAACCCGATCTTGAACCAACGCACCCGCTGCGCGGAAGTGCCATGGGTGAAGGAGTCCGGCACTACGCGGCCGCGGCCTTGCTGCTGCAGGCGGTCGTCGCCAATGGCATTGGCCGCATTCAGCGCTTCCTCGACATCGCCTGGCTCCAGCCAGTTCAGGCGTTTCTGCGCCTGGTAGGCCCATACCCCGGCCAGGCAGTCAGCCTGCAACTCCTGGCGCACCAACAGGCCGTTGTCGCCCTCCATGCGCTGGCCGGCGCGTCGTGCGGCATCCACCTTGGCCGAAACGCCCAGCAGTGTCTGCACATGGTGACCGATTTCGTGGGCGATCACGTAGGCCTGGGCGAAGTCGCCCGCTGCAGCGAAGCGGGTTTCCATTTCGCGGAAGAACGACATGTCCAGGTACACCCGCTGGTCCGCCGGGCAATAGAACGGCCCGACCGCTGCCGAGGCAAAACCACAGGCCGAATTGACCTGGCCGCTGAACAGGACCAGTTTGGGGTCACGGTATTGTTTGCCGGCCTGGGCGAACAGGGCTTTCCAGGTGTCCTCGGTGTCGCCCAGAATCGAGGCGACGAACTCGGCCTGCTGGTCGTTGGCCGGGGGGGCCTTGGCGCTTGTACCACTGGGGGCCGTTTGCTGTTGCTCCAGCTGGCCGGTGAGCTGGCCAAGAATCTGCAGCGGGTCCTGCCCGGTGAGCCAGCCGATGCCGACGATCAGCAGAATCGCCCCGAGCCCCAGCCCCTTGCCGCCGCCGAAGCGCATGCCGCCACCGCCACCTTCGCCCCGGGCATCGACCACGTTGTCGCTGCGTCGGCCTTTTCGCCATTCCATGAATGCTCTCCGAGCGTGAAACAAGAAGACAAAGATTAGTTCAGGAAAGCGGCTGGTGTCAGGCAAAGGTGTTAAGACATAACCATTTGGTTATGTATGAGTTGGTCGATTTCAATATTCATCACGCGCGACCTGCCGGAAACTGCAAGTCCGCCTGCCACGCCCAGGCGTTCTCACAATTCCAAGAGAGGAAACCGGCATGCCCGCCCAGGACAACAGCCGCTTCGTGATCCGTGATCGCAACTGGCACCCTAAAGCCCTTACGCCTGACTATAAGACCTCCGTTGCCCGCTCGCCGCGCCAGGCACTGGTCAGCATTCCGCAGTCGATCAGCGAAACCACTGGTCCGGACTTTTCCCATCTGGGCTTCGGCGCCCACGACCATGACCTGCTGCTGAACTTCAATAACGGTGGCCTGCCCATTGGCGAGCGCATCATCGTCGCCGGCCGTGTCGTCGACCAGTACGGCAAGCCTGTGCCGAACACTCTGGTGGAGATGTGGCAAGCCAACGCCGGCGGCCGCTATCGCCACAAGAACGATCGCTACCTGGCGCCCCTGGACCCGAACTTCGGTGGTGTTGGGCGGTGTCTGACCGACCGTGACGGCTATTACAGCTTCCGCACCATCAAGCCGGGCCCGTACCCATGGCGCAACGGCCCGAACGACTGGCGCCCGGCGCATATCCACTTCGCCATCAGCGGCCCATCGATCGCCACCAAGCTGATCACCCAGTTGTACTTCGAAGGTGACCCGCTGATCCCGATGTGCCCGATCGTCAAGTCGATCGCCAACCCGCAAGCCGTGCAGCAGTTGATCGCCAAGCTCGACATGAGCAACGCCAACCCGATGGACTGCCTGGCCTACCGCTTCGACATCGTGCTGCGCGGCCAGCGCAAGACCCACTTCGAAAACTGCTGAGGACCCCGCCATGCCAATCGAACTGCTGCCGGAAACCCCTTCGCAGACTGCCGGCCCCTACGTGCACATCGGCCTGGCCCTGGAAGCCGCCGGCAACCCGACCCGCGACCAGGAAATCTGGAACTGCCTGGCCAAGCCAGACGCCCCGGGCGAGCACATTCTGCTGATCGGCCACGTTTACGACGGAAACGGCCACCTTGTGCGCGACTCGTTCCTGGAGGTGTGGCAGGCCGACGCCAACGGTGAGTACCAGGATGCCTACAACCTGGAAAACGCCTTCAACAGCTTTGGCCGCACGGCTACCACCTTCGATGCCGGTGAGTGGACGCTGCAAACGGTCAAGCCGGGTGTGGTGAACAACGCTGCTGGCGTGCCGATGGCGCCGCACATCAACATCAGCCTGTTTGCCCGTGGCATCAACATCCACCTGCACACGCGCCTGTATTTCGATGATGAGGCCCAGGCCAATGCCAAGTGCCCGGTGCTCAACCTGATCGAGCAGCCGCAGCGGCGTGAAACCTTGATTGCCAAGCGTTGCGAAGTGGATGGGAAGACGGCGTACCGCTTTGATATCCGCATTCAGGGGGAAGGGGAGACCGTCTTCTTCGACTTCTGAGGTGAAGCTTGGGGCCGCTCTGCGGCCCATTCGCGGGCAAGCCCGCTCCTACAACGATCTGCGTACACCGACGCCGATCAATGTCGGAGCGGGCTTGCCCGCGAATGGGCTGCAAAGCAGCCCCGGCAATACAACGATCAGCGCCGAACCAGCAGAACCCCACTCTCCATATGGTGGGTATACGGGAACTGGTCAAACAATGCACAGCGCTCGATGCGGTGGGTGTCCTGCAACTGGGCAATGTTCGCTGCCAGCGTTTCCGGGTTGCACGAGATGTACAGAATGCGCTCGAAACGCCGGGTCAGCTCGCAGGTATCCGGGTCCATCCCCGCACGCGGTGGGTCGACGAACACGGTACCGAACTGATAACTCTTCAGGTCGATGCCTTGCAGGCGACGGAACGGCCGCACCTCATTCAGTGCCTGGGTCAGCTCCTCTGCCGACAAACGTACCAGCCGCACGTTATCCACAGCGTTTTCGTCAAGGTTGCTCAGGGCGGCATTGACCGACGTCTTGCTGATTTCGGTGGCCAGCACCTGGCGTACACGCGTGGCCAGCGGCAGGGTAAAGTTGCCGTTGCCGCAATACAGCTCCAGCAGGTCATCCTCACGCTCGCCAATGGCCTCGAAGGCCCAGCTGAGCATCTTCTGGTTCACTGCGCCGTTGGGCTGGGTGAACGCACCCTCCGGCTGGCGGTAACTGAACACGCGGCCAGCCACATCAAGTTTTTCCACCGCGTAGTCGCGGCCGATAACCAAGCGCTTGCCCTTGGAGCGGCCGATGACGCTCACCCCCAGCGCTTCAGCCAGTTGCCGTGCTTCCACTTCCCAGGCCTCGTCCAGCGGGCGGTGATAGCACATCGTGATCATCGCATCGCCAGCCAGCGTGGTGAGGAACTCCACCTGGAACAGGCGGTTGCCCAGTTCTTCGCTGGCCTGCCAGGCTGCCTTCAGGCGTGGCATCAACGCGTTGATGCGTTCGCTGGCAATGGGGAAATCGTCGATCAGGATTGCCTTGTGCTTCTCGCCCGGGGCGAACATGGCGTAGTGGCGCTGGCCATCCTCGCGCCACAGGCGGAACTCGGCGCGCAGGCGGTAATGCTCGCGCGGTGAGTCGAAAACAGCCGGTTCCGGCGCGCCGAATGGCGCCAGCAGCTCGCGCAGCCGTGCCACCTTGGCGTCCAGTTGGGTGGCGTAGGAGGAGGGGTCGAAAGCAGCACTCATGCGTTGAACCAGCCTAGCTTGATGACGAACAGGATGGAAAGGATCACCAGGGCCGAGTTGAGTTCGCGGTGGCGGCCCGAGATCAACTTGACGGCGGTCCAGGCGATGAAGCCGAAGGCGATACCATTGGCGATCGAGTACGTCAGCGGCATGGCCAAGGCAGTTACCACCACCGGTGCGGCTTCGGTGACGTCGTCCCAGTTTATTTCCGCCAGGCCCGAGGCCATCAGTACCGCGACGAACAGCAGCGCCGGAGCGGTGGCGAAGGCGGGCACGCTACCGGCCAGTGGGGCAAAGAACAGCGCCAGCAGGAACAGCACGGCAACCACGATGGCCGTCAGGCCGGTGCGGCCACCGGCGCTCACACCCGCAGCGGACTCGATATAGCTGGTGGTGGTCGAGGTGCCCAGCAGGGAGCCGGCCATGGCGGCGGTGCTGTCGGCGATCAGGGCGCGGCCCATCTTCGGCATGTGGCCGTCCTTGCCCATCAGGCCGGCGCGCTTGGCCACGGCGATCAGGGTGCCGGAGTTGTCGAACAGGTCGACGAACAGGAACGCGAAGATCACGCTGATCAGGCCCACATCGAGGGCACCGGCGATGTCCAGCTGCAGGAAGGTGGGTGCCAGTGAAGGTGGCATCGACACGATCCCGCCGAACGGCGTGACGCCCATGGCGATCGACGCGACGGTGACGGCCAGGATGCCGATCAGCACCGCGCCGCGCACTTTCAGCGACTCAAGGCCGACGATCAGGAAAAAGCCCAGTGTGGCGAGAATCACCGACGGCTGCTTGAGGTCGCCCATGCCCACCAAAGTGGCTGGGTTATCGACGACGATGCCGGCGTTATGCAGGGCGATCAATGCCAGGAACAGGCCAATGCCGGCGGCAATCGCCGAACGCAGCGGCAGCGGGATGCTGTTCACGATCCACTCGCGGATGCGGAAGATCGACAGCAGGAAGAACATCACCGCCGACAGGAACACGGCACCCAGTGCCACCTGCCAGGTGTGGCCCATGTGCAGCACCACGGTGTAGGTGAAGAACGCGTTCAGGCCCATGCCCGGTGCCAGGGCGATCGGGTAGTTGGCTATCAGGCCCATGGTGGCGGAGCCGATGGCCGCTGCCAGGCAGGTGGCGACGAAGATCGCGCCCTTGTCCATGCCGGTCTCGCCGAGGATGCTCGGGTTGACGAACAGGATGTAGGCCATGGCCAGGAAGGTGGTGACGCCCGCGAGAATCTCGGTGCGCACGTTGGTGTTGTGTGCTCTTAGTTGAAACAGCCTTTCCAGCATGCCCGCTCCCCAAGGCGCCCCCGGCGCCATGAATGTATCGACCCCAACAGCAAAGCACAGACCGTACCGGATGCCGTGGTTTTGTGTGGGGAGGAAAAAAGCCGCGCATCATACCAGCATGCATGGCGGGGGCCTATGGCCGTTGGGGAATGGGTTTTTCTGGCCCTGTGCGGGGAAGTTCCCCCGTAGGCGCGGGCTTGCCCGCGAAGCGGCGGGCACAGGTGACCCATCACCCGTTATGCAACCGGTCCCGCTTGGCCAGGGTAGGGAACAGTTTTATCCACACCCCGGTCACCACCAAAGTGCCCACCCCGCCCAGCACCACCGCCGGCACTGTACCAAACCAGTGCGCGGTCACCCCCGATTCGAACTCACCGAGCTGGTTCGAGGCACCGATGAACAGGCCGTTCACTGCGCTGACCCGCCCACGCATTTCATCCGGTGTCTCCAGCTGCACGAACGAACTGCGAATGACCATGCTGATCATGTCTGCCGCACCCAGTACCACCAGTACCGCCAGCGAGAACCAGAACGAGGTCGACAGGCCGAAGGCGATGGTCGCCACGCCGAACACGCCGACCGCAGTGAACATCGTCCGCCCGACGTTGCGCTGGAACGGGAAGCGCGCCAACCAGAGCGACATCAGCAATGCTCCCACCGCTGGCGCCGAGCGCAACAGGCCAAGGCCCATCGGCCCGGTTAGCAGGATGTCCTTGGCAAATACCGGCAGCAACGCGGTGGCTCCGCCCAACAATACGGCGAACAGGTCCAGCGAGATGGCGCCGAGGATGTCGGGCCGGCTGCGAATGAAGCGGATGCCAGCCAGCAGCGATTCGATGCTGGCGCGCCCGCGCTGGGCGACCTGGCCGCGCACCTGCAGGCTCAGGGTCAGCACGCAGGCAATGGCGTACAAGGCCACCGTCGGGCCGTACACCCACATGCTGCCAAAGGCATACAGGAATCCGCCCACCGCCGGCGCCACGATGGTCGCCGACTGGGTGGCCGAGGCCGACGCCGCCACTGCCCGCGGGAACAGCCCGGCCGGTACCACATTGGGCAACAACGCCTGGGTTGCCGGCATTTCGAATGAGCGGCTGGCGCCGAGCAGGAAGGCCAGGGCAAAGATCAGTTCGCGGGTGACGTTGTCGGTGGCACTGCCCACCGCCAGCGCCAGGGCAATCAGCCCCTGAAGGCTCTGGCACAGGGCGGCGACCTTGCGCCTGTCATAGCGGTCGGCGACATGGCCGGTGTGCAGCATGAACAGCACCCGTGGGGCGAACTCGACCAGGCCGACCAGGCCTAGGTCCAGGACGTTGCCGGTCAATTGGTAGAGGTGCCAGCCGATGGCCACGGTGAGCATCTGGAAGCCGCTGGCGGTGAACACGCGGGCCAGCCAGAAGGCCAGAAAAGGACGATGGTGACGCAACAACTGCGGTGCGGAATCGGACATCGGAAACCAGGGGCCTCGGCGCAGTAGAGGGGGGCGCAGCGTATCATCTGTTTGTAACAAGCGGTTACTGTTTGCTCAGGTCGGCACTTTTCCACTGCTAATCAAAGAGGGTGAGGCAACAGGTCACGCGGCAATCCACCACACGGCCCACCGGGCCATTCGGGACTATGCTTCCTAGCATTCATTGATCTGGGTCAATCGTTCCAGATCAATGAATTGGCCGTCTGGCCGGAATCCCTGCGATCGAACAGAACAATTCCAACACGCCGTACTCGACCCAGTGGGGGCAGTGGGCGACTGGGGCCACAAGCCCGGACGCCGGATTATCTGAAGAGGAAGCACCATGTTCGGAATAGAGGCCTTAGAGCTCGCCCGAATGCAGTTTGCCTTTACCGTGTCGTTCCACATCCTGTTCCCGGCCATCACCATTGGCCTGGCCAGCTACCTGGCAGTCCTCGAAGGCCTCTGGCTGCGGACCCACAACCAGGTCTACCGTGACCTCTATCACTTCTGGTCGAAGATCTTCGCCGTCAACTTCGGCATGGGCGTCGTCTCCGGCCTGGTCATGGCCTACCAGTTCGGCACCAACTGGAGCCGCTTCTCCGACTTTGCCGGCGCCGTCACCGGCCCGCTGCTCACCTACGAAGTACTGACTGCGTTCTTCCTCGAGGCCGGCTTCCTGGGCGTCATGTTGTTTGGCTGGAACCGCGTCGGCCGTGGTCTGCACTTCTTCTCCACGGTGATGGTAGCGCTCGGTACGCTGGTCTCTACCTTCTGGATTCTCGCCTCCAACAGCTGGATGCAAACCCCGCAAGGTCACGAGATCATCGATGGTAGGGTGGTGCCGGTGGACTGGTTTGCGGTGGTGTTCAACCCCTCTTTCCCCTACCGCCTGATGCACATGGCCACTGCCGCGTTCGTGTCCACCGCGTTCTTCGTCGGTGCCTCGGCGGCCTGGCACCTGCTGCGCGGGCGTGACAACCCGGCTGTACGCAAGATGCTGTCGATGGCCATGTGGATGGCACTGATCGTCGCCCCGATTCAGGCAGTGATCGGCGATTTCCACGGCCTCAATACCCTCAAGCACCAGCCGGTGAAAATTGCCGCGATCGAAGGCCACTGGGAGAACGTGCCCGGTGAGCCGACTCCGCTGATCCTGTTCGGCATTCCCGACATGGAGGCCGAGACTACCCGGTTCAAGATCGAGATCCCGGCGCTCGGTAGCCTGATCCTGACTCACAGCCTGGACAAGCAGGTGCCGGCGATGAAGGAGTTTCCGCCCGAGGACCGGCCTAATTCGACCATTGTGTTCTGGTCGTTCCGGATTATGGTCGGGCTTGGTTTCCTGATGATCTTCGTTGGCCTGTGGAGCCTGTGGTTGCGCAAACGCGGCACGCTGTACAGTTCACGCCCGTTCCTGCATGTGGCCCTGTGGATGGGCCCATCCGGGCTGGTCGCGCTGCTGGCCGGCTGGTTCACCACTGAAATTGGCCGCCAGCCTTGGGTGGTGTACGGCCTGATGCGCACGGCAGACGGTGTCTCCAACCACAGCTACGCCCAGCTCGGCTTCACCCTTGTGGCGTTCGTGGTGGTGTACTTCGCCCTGTTTGGCACCGGCCTTGGCTACATGATGCGCCTGGTGCGCAAAGGGCCGCAGACCGGCGAGGGTGACGAGCACACACCGGGAGGCCCAGGCCAGAAACGCACGCCGGCACGGCCTTTGTCCGCCGCCGATGATGGCCGCGAGGCCACCGCTGCCAGCCTGAACGAGGGGAACTGAACCATGGGTATCGACCTTCCACTGATCTGGGCCGTGATCATCATCTTCGGCGTCATGATGTACGTGGTGATGGACGGATTCGACCTGGGGATCGGCATGCTCTTCCCCTTCGTCAAGGGCGAGCAGGACCGTGATGTCATGATGAACACTGTCGCGCCGGTATGGGACGGCAACGAAACCTGGTTGATCCTGGGCGGTGCCGGACTGTTCGGTGCCTTCCCGATGGCGTATGCCGTGGTCCTCGAGGCCCTGTACCTGCCCCTGATCCTGATGCTGATCGGCCTGATTTTCCGAGGCGTGGCCTTCGAGTTCCGCTTCAAGGCCAAGGCCGACAAGCGGCACATCTGGGACAAGGCTTTTATCTGGGGTTCGCTGATCGCCACCTTCTTCCAGGGTGTGGCGCTGGGCGCGTTCCTGGAGGGGTTCAAGGTGGTCGACCGGCATTTTGCCGGTGGCACCCTGGACTGGCTGACCCCATTCAGCCTGTTCTGCGGGCTGGGGTTGATCGTGGCCTACACCTTGCTGGGTTGCACCTGGCTGATCATGAAGACCGAAGGGCCGCTGCAGCAGAAGATGCACGATATGGCCCGGCCGCTGGCGCTGGTGCTGCTGGTGGTGATCGGTATCGTCAGCCTGTGGACGCCCATCGCCTACCCGCAGATTGCCGACCGCTGGTTCAGCATGCCCAACCTGATCTGGTTCATGCCGGTACCGCTGCTGGTGCTGGTGACCTTCTACGGGTTGCTCAAAGCGGTGGCACGCAACGCGCACTATACGCCGTTCCTGCTCACGCTGGTACTGATCTTCCTTGGCTACAGCGGCTTGGGCATCAGCCTGTGGCCTAACATCATCCCGCCGTCGATTTCGATCTGGGATGCCGCAGCGCCACCGCAAAGCCAGGGCTTCATGCTGGTGGGTACTCTGTTCATCCTGCCGTTTATCCTGATGTATACCTCCTGGAGCTACTATGTGTTCCGCGGCAAGGTCACCCACGAAGACGGCTACCACTAGGAGGGCCGCATGATGGCTGGCAAACATGGTTTGGAAGACAAGAAACCGCTGTGGCAGCGACTGGGTTGGCTGTTGCTGATCTGGGCAATGAGCGTTGCAGCGCTGGGTGTGGCGGCCTGGGTGATGCGGCTGTTCATGGGGGCTGCGGGCCTGACCACACATTGATAAAGAGCGGCAGCGGGCTTGCCCGCGAAGCAGGCAGCGCGCTAGATGGCACCGGCGTTGCCGGTGTTCGCGGGCAAGCCCGCTCCTACGGGGGCGGTGGAGCGCTTACTTGCGGGCTTTCAGAATGACGAACTTGGGCGTTGCCGCCACCTGCTCCACCCCCCGGAACAACCGCGCCAGCTTGCTGTGATAGCCCAGGTGCCGGTTACCCACGATGTACAGCGCCCCACCTACCACCAGCGCTTCACGCGCCTGCTGGAACATGCGCCAGGCGAGGAAATCGCCCACTACCTGCTGTTGATGGAACGGCGGGTTGCACAGCACCACGTCCAGCGACTGCTTCTCCAGCCCGGCCAGGCCATCGGCCGCGAAGAAGGTCGCCGGGCGCTCGCCCAACGCTGCCAGCCAGTTCTCCTGCGCCGATTGCACTGCCATGTACGACTCGTCGACCAGGGTGTACTCGGCCTCCGGGTTGGCCAAGGCGCTGGCGATCGCGAGTACGCCGTTGCCGCAGCCCAGGTCTGCCACCCGCGCACGGCCAAGGTCGCGTGGTAGATGCGGGAGGAACGCCCGCGTCCCGATATCCAGGCCTTCACGGCAGAACACGTTGGCGTGGTTGACCAAGTCAAGTGCCGGCGCGTCGAGGCGGTAGCAGCTGGGATAGGGGGACTTGGCGAGCGGCCGCTCGGCAACCGTTGCTGTCAGCAAACGGGCCTTTTTCAGGGCCAGCGAAGCCTGTACGGGGCCGATGTACTTCTCCATCAGGTCGCCGGCCGCCCGTGGCAGGTGCTTGATCATTGCCCCAGCAATCACCTGCGCACCGGGTGCCAGCTGGCCTTGCAGGCGGATCAGTTGTTCTTCCAGCAGGGCCAGGGTCTTGGGTACACGCACCAGCACCCGGTCGAACGGGCCTTGCCAGTGTTCGCTGGCCGGTACGAACGGCACACTGTCGAACGGCAGGCCATTGCGCACCAGGTTCTTTTCCAGGGCCAGGTGCCCCAGGTGCGAGTCACCGCTGCTGACCACCTGCAGCTGGCCTGCAAGGCTTGCGGCCAGGGCACCGAAGCTGTCATTGAGCACCAGTACCCGGCAATTGGCGTCGGGTGCCTGATCGTGTAGCTGCGCAAGCAGGTACTCGTCGGCGGCATCGAAGGCCTGCAACGGGTCGTTGGCCTGCTCCGGCTGGCGGATCAGGTCGAGTTCGGCGTAGGGGGTGGTCAACAGGGGCATGGCGTCTGGCTCGGGTACGAAACTGCCCGTTGCGGTTCGCGCCGGGCTTTGCCGGGCGATTCTACAGGGCTTTGCCCGAGGTCGCAGGTTCGAAGATCAGATCCAGCCACGCAAGGCGGCAATGGCAATGGCTCCGGCCTTGTTGGCTGCGTTGGTCTTGGTGATCACGCTGCGGATATGGAAATTGACCGTGCTTTGCGACAGCGAGAGGATGGAGGCAACATCGGCAGCGGTCTTGCCGGCGGCAGACCATTTCAGCACTTCCAGTTCACGCTCGCTCATTTTCGGCTGGGGTGGGCATAGCGCGTTCAGGTGGTGCTCGCCCAGTACCGCGTGAAGGGTGTGGCACAGCCACTGCACACTGCCGGCTTTGTCGTACAGTTCGAGCATATCGATGTGGCCGTTTGGCCGAGCGACACTGATCTGGCTCTCGTTGTGCTGCTGATCGTGAAGCGACTGTGTCCAGCCGTGGCGCAAGCCATGCAGGCAGGCCATTTCGCGAAATTGCGGGGCTTCCTTGTAAAGCTCATCGGTCCACAGCACCGGCATCGTCGAGCTGTGGCTCAGGTTCGCCGCCGGGTCCTGCTTGTAGAAGTCGTCGCGCTGGTAGCGTTCGATCCACTCACTTGGGTAGTTGCTGTAGAGGTATAGCCTTGGCGTTTGCGTAGCGATCTGAATGCGGATGTTCAGCCCAAGGTAATCCATGTCCAGGTCCTGAGCCAGATGGACTGCGATGTCGAATAGCTTCTGCGGGCTGCGTTCGCTGACGAACGCCTGAAGATACTCGGGTTTCCAGTGAAGCATTTGAAACACTCCTTGGGGCGCGCAGGTTCCAATCCGTTTGAGTACCCGGATGATTGTAGGAAAAGACCTACCATCCTGTTGGGATTTTTTTGTTATAGCGAACAGGATTTTCTGCGAGTTCGGCACGTTCACCCTGGATGAGGCCCTACAAAGCGGTGGTTTTTATCCTGGCCACTTTAGGCGACACTGTGCACACGCCAACCCTGGAGCCCGATATGACCGCTAGCGCCGAAAAGTTCACTCGCCAGACACTGCTCGATGTTCAGCCACTGACGCCGAACCTCTTCAGCCTGCGGGTTACGCGCGACGCGGGGTTCCGTTTCCGTTCCGGCCAATTTGCCCGGTTAGGTGTGACCAAGGCCGATGGTAGTGTGGTGTGGCGCGCCTATTCCATGGTCAGCGCCCCCCATGACGAGCACCTGGATTTCTTTTCCATCGTGGTGCCAGGTGGTGAGTTCACCAGTGAGCTGAGCCGTTTGGGGGCAGGCGATACGTTGCTGATCGACCGCCAGGCGTTCGGTTTTCTCACCCTCGACCGCTTCGTCGGTGGTCGTGACCTGTGGCTGCTGGCTACCGGTACCGGCATTGCGCCATTCATGTCGATCCTGCAGGACTTCGAGGCCTGGGAGCGCTTTGACAGCATTAAGCTTGTGTATTCAGTGCGCGAAGCGAAGGAGCTGGCCTATGTGGATGAAATTGCCGGGCTGGAACAGCGCGATTATCTGGCCGAGTACGCGGGCAAGTTGCAGTTCATTCCCGTGGTGACCCGTGAACAGCACCCCGGGGCGTTGAATCAGCGGATTACGACGTTGATCGAGAATGGTGAGCTGGAGAGGGCGGCAGGGCTTGAACTGTCGCCGGAGCATTCGCGGGTGATGCTGTGCGGCAACCCGGAAATGATCGACGAAACCCGCAAGGTCCTCAAGGCGCGAGACCTGCAATTGAGCCTGAGCAAGCGGCCCGGGCAGGTGGCTGTCGAGAACTACTGGTAAGACCATTGCGGCCGTTGTGGGGCCTGTAGGCGCGGTTCACCCGCGAACACCGGCGAAGCCGGTGCCATCCACCGCACTGGACTCTTCGCCAGCAGGCCCGCCCCTACAGCGCCCCCGGCAATTTCAAGGCAAGCGGTTCTGGTTCTGCGTCTTGAGCAAATCGCGAATCTCGGTCAGCAGCGTCTCTTCAGCCGAAGGCACAGGCGGTGTAGTCGGTGCCACGGCTTCTTCACGCTTGAGCTTGTTGATCGCCTTCACGCCCATGAAGATGGCAAAGGCCACGATCAGGAAGTCGATCACGGTCTGGATGAACTTGCCATACGCCAGCATCACCGCTGGCACGTCACCTTCGGCAGCCTTCAGGGTAATGGCCAGGTCGCTGAAGTCCACGCCACCGATCAGCAGGCCCAGTGGCGGCATGATCACGTCGCCGACGAAGGACGAGACGATCTTGCCGAAGGCCGCGCCGATGATGATACCGACCGCCATGTCGACGACATTGCCTTTGACTGCGAAAGCCTTGAACTCGTTGAGCACGCCCATGTTTGGTTCCTTGTAACAAAAGGTGAGGTAAACGCAGTGTAAGCCACTTAAACGCTTCATGCGTTGTGTTCAGGGCTACTGACTGCAGTTAGAACGAATAGTTTTGTCGCATCTCGAGGCGTTCGAGACACGTCCTGCTCAGTTATCATGGCGAATTTTTCCAGGAGACCCCACCCATGGCCAAGGCCAAGCGCTTGTATGGCTGCACCGAATGCGGCGCGACCTTCCCCAAATGGGCCGGCCAGTGCGGCGAATGCGGGGCCTGGAACACTCTGGTCGAAACCATGATCGAAAGCGGCGGCGCTGCTGCACCCAGTAGCGGCCGCGCTGGCTGGACAGGACAGCAGGCGCAGATCAAGACCCTGGCCGAAGTCAGTGTCGAGGAAATCCCGCGTTTCACGACCAGCAGCACCGAACTGGACCGCGTGCTGGGTGGCGGCCTGGTGGATGGCTCGGTGGTGCTGATTGGCGGTGACCCCGGCATCGGCAAGTCGACCATTTTGCTACAGACCTTGTGCAACATCGCCGTGGGCATGCCGGCCCTGTATGTCACGGGGGAGGAGTCGCAGCAGCAGGTGGCCATGCGTTCGCGGCGGCTGGGCCTACCTCAGGACCAGCTCAAGGTGATGACCGAAACCTGCATCGAGACGATCATTGCCACGGCGCGGGTCGAGAAGCCGCGGGTAATGGTGATCGACTCGATCCAGACCATTTTCACCGAGCAGTTGCAATCGGCCCCGGGCGGCGTGGCCCAGGTGCGCGAAAGCACAGCGTTGCTGGTGCGCTATGCCAAGCAAAGCGGTACGGCAATCTTCCTGGTCGGCCACGTGACCAAGGAGGGCTCGCTGGCTGGCCCAAGGGTGCTGGAGCACATGGTCGACACGGTGCTGTATTTCGAAGGTGAGTCCGATGGCCGCCTGCGCTTGCTGCGGGCGGTCAAGAATCGTTTTGGCGCGGTCAATGAGCTGGGCGTGTTCGGCATGACCGATCGTGGCCTCAAGGAGGTATCCAACCCGTCGGCGATCTTCCTCAACCGTACCCAGGAAGAGGTGCCGGGTAGCGTGGTGATGGCAACCTGGGAGGGTACCCGGCCAATGCTGGTCGAGGTGCAGGCGCTGGTCGACGATAGCCATCTGGCCAACCCGCGGCGGGTAACCTTGGGCCTGGACCAGAACCGTCTGGCCATGTTGTTGGCTGTGCTCCACCGCCATGGCGGTATCCCGACCCATGACCAGGATGTGTTTCTCAACGTGGTCGGCGGGGTGAAGGTGCTGGAAACGGCTTCGGACCTGGCCCTGCTGGCGGCGGTGATGTCGAGCTTGCGCAACCGGCCACTGGCCCATGGTTTGCTGGTGTTTGGCGAGATCGGATTGTCGGGCGAGGTACGCCCGGTACCCAGTGGCCAGGAGCGCTTGAAGGAAGCGGCCAAGCACGGCTTCAAGCGTGCCATCGTGCCCAAGGGCAATGCGCCGAAAGAAGCGCCTGCGGGGTTGCAGGTGATTGCCGTTACCCGGCTGGAACAGGCGCTGGATGCATTGTTCGAATAGCGTGCAGGACCGAGCAAGTTCGCTCCTGCAACCCGTCAGTGCTCGGC
The DNA here is from genome assembly GCF_043103905.1 of Pseudomonas sp. yb_2. Taxonomy (NCBI): domain Bacteria; kingdom Pseudomonadati; phylum Pseudomonadota; class Gammaproteobacteria; order Pseudomonadales; family Pseudomonadaceae; genus Pseudomonas; species Pseudomonas sp. yb_2. The sequence continues at coordinate 38,751 of NZ_JBICKH010000059.1, forward strand.
AACGGCCGTGCGCCTGACCGTTTCATTGCCGTGCTCGTCCAGTTCCAGCATCGGCACTTCGTTACCCTCGGCATCGAACAGCTTGCCATCCTTGAAGTAGTCCCCATCACGCAGCGCGGAAATGTCCGAATACTGGATGGTGCGCTCGTAGGCTGCAGCGAACACTGACTGGTTTTCCGAGTTGCCGGTGGTGAAATGGTTGAAGATCAGGTTCAGCAGGATGGCCATGATCGCCGCCGAGCTGATGCCGGAGTGGAAGATGGTCTCGAACCAGTTCGGGAAGTGGTGGTAGAAGGTCGGTGCGGCAATCGGGATCATGCCGAAGCCCAGCGAGGCCGCGACGATGATCAGGTTGACGTTGTTCTTGTAGCTGACCTTGGACAGGGTGCGGATACCGCTGGCCGCCACGGTGCCGAACAGCACGATACCGGCGCCGCCCAGTACCGGGGTAGGCACGGCGGCAATCACCCGGCCCATGACTGGCAGCAAGCCGAGTACCACCAGAATCACGCCGCCGGTAGCCACCACGTAGCGGCTCTTGACCCCGGTCACGGCCACCAGGCCGACGTTCTGGGCGAACGCGCTCTGGGTGAACGAACCGAAAATCGGCGCCAGGATGCTCGATGCCATGTCGGCGCGCAGGCCGTTGCCCAGGCGCTTGGAGTCCACCTTGGTGTCGATGATCTCACCCACGGCGAGGATATCGGCCGACGTTTCCACCAGGGTGACCATGATCACGATACACATCGACAGGATCGCGGCGATGTGGAACTCCGGCATGCCAAAGTGGAAAGGCGTAGGGAAGGCGAACATCGGGCCTTCGCCGACCTTGCTGAAATCGGTCATGCCCAATGCCCAGGCGATCAGCGTGCCGACTACCATGGCCAGCAGGATCGACAGGCGTGAGATGGTGGCACTGCCAAGCTTGCTCAGCAGCAGCACGATGGCGAAGGTCAGCGCGGCCAGGCCGATGTTGGCCATGCTGCCGAACTCCGGCGAGGCGCTATTGCCACCCATTACCCAACGTGCGGCAACCGGCATCAGGGTCAGGCCGATGGTGGTGATGACGATGCCGGTCACCAGCGGCGGGAAGAACTTGGTGATGCGCGAGAACACCGGCGTGATCAGAAAGCCGATCAGCGACGCAGCCATGACCGCGCCAAGCACCCCTGGCAGGCCACCGCCCCCCTCGCTGCTCAGGATCGCACCCATGGTCGCCACACCGGCGAACGACACGCCTTGCACCAGTGGCAACTGGCAACCGAAGAACGGCAGGCCAAGGGTCTGCAGCAGGGTGGCAAGGCCACCGGCGAACAGCGAGGCGGCGATCAGCATGCCGATTTCGGCACCATTCAGGCCCGCGGCCTGCCCCAGGATCAGGGGTACTGCGACGATCCCACCATACATGGTCAGCACATGCTGCAGACCATAGGCCAGGTTGGCACCAAGGCCGAGGTTTTCATCCTCGGGTCGCTTGGCGGGAGACGTGCTAGGGGACGTAGTCATGGAGCAGGCTCTCTGTTTATTGTTGTGCCGCTACTGTAGACACTTCCTACAAATGATTGCCACAAGAATTGTATACAATATTTTGATCGGAGCGCGAACAGGTCTGGCTGCAGGGTGTGCTAAAACCCAATGCAGAAGGCGTACCAACTTGGCAGAAGCTGTATTAGAAGGGTGTGTACAAAGCATCGCTACCCAGGCTTAAAGCTGTCTGGGTAGACAAGAAACACCAGGTGGGAGGGCTATTAGCTAGCTAAGAGATTTCATTATTCGATGAGTTCGCGCAGCTCTCGCATCATTTCGGTGCTGTCAGCCACGTTCAATTCCACAAGACGGTGCAAATGGGTCATCGAATCGACGTCGATGTACAGGCAGATGAAGCCCAGGCGGTCCGGCTCTTCGTGGCGCAGTTCGACCTGCATCTGCACACGTACCTCGTTGTCCAGGTCGATGATGGCGTCGAAGTCCTGAGTCAGGTCGGCATCCCAGTCTGCCGGGCGTTCGATCAGCAAGCCTTTGAGTGAAAGGTCCAGCAGTTTTGCAGGCCAGCGTTTCAGCCCCTGGCGCAGCTCGGTGGGGGCATCGAAGTCGATGCGTTGAAAGCGGCGGCGTTCGTCATGATCGCTCATGGCATGGATCCTCGAATAGGTCATCAGGTGTCATCCTGACTATAGTTAGAGTTGCATGTGCATCAGGTACTGCAATCTGGCCGCAGAGGCTCTAGAACGAAGCAAGTGTGGCAATGCCGCTTGACTGGCCCTAGACTCGGTGGGCGGTCTTTCCAATCCACCAGCTGGAAGCTAACCATGAACAACAATAATAGCCTGCTACGCCATATTCCGTGGCTGGCGCTGGCAGTCATAGGCGCCTGCGCACTGGGTGTGGTTGCCCTGCGTCGCGGCGAGGCGATCAACGCCTTGTGGATCGTGGTCGCGGCAGTGGCCATCTACCTGGTCGCCTATCGTTACTACAGCCTGTTCATCGCCACCAAGGTGATGCAACTCGACCCGCGCCGTGCCACCCCGGCGGTGCTCAACAACGACGGCCTGGACTACGTCCCGACCAACAAACACATTCTTTTCGGTCACCACTTCGCGGCCATCGCCGGCGCAGGCCCCTTGGTCGGGCCGGTACTCGCCGCGCAAATGGGCTACCTGCCCGGCACGCTCTGGCTGATCGCCGGCGTGGTGCTGGCCGGTGCGGTGCAGGATTTCATGGTCCTGTTCCTGTCTACCCGCCGCAACGGGCGCTCGCTGGGCGACATGGTGCGCGAGGAAATGGGCAGAATCCCGGGCACCATCGCCCTGTTCGGCTGTTTCCTGATCATGATCATCATCCTCGCGGTGCTGGCGTTGATCGTGGTCAAGGCCCTGGCCGAAAGCCCATGGGGCATGTTCACGGTGATGGCGACCATCCCGATCGCGATGTTCATGGGCATCTACATGCGCTACATCCGTCCGGGCCGTATTGGCGAAATCTCGGTGGTTGGTGTGGTACTGCTGCTGGCCTCGATCTGGCTGGGCGGCGTGATTTCTGCGGACCCGGTGTGGGGCCCGGCGTTCACGTTCACCGGCGTGCAGATCACCTGGATGCTGGTGGGCTACGGTTTCGTCGCTGCCGTGCTGCCGGTGTGGCTGGTGCTGGCACCGCGTGACTACCTGTCGACCTTCCTCAAGATCGGCACGATCGTTGGCCTGGCCATCGGTATCCTGATCATCGCACCCGAGCTGAAAATGCCGGCGCTGACCCAGTTCACCGACGGTACGGGCCCGGTGTGGAAGGGTACCCTGTTCCCGTTCCTGTTCATCACCATTGCCTGTGGTGCGGTGTCCGGCTTCCACGCGCTGATTTCCTCGGGGACCACCCCCAAGCTGCTGGATAACGAAACCAACGCCCGCTATATCGGCTACGGCGGCATGCTGATGGAATCGTTCGTCGCCATCATGGCCATGGTTGCGGCCTCGGTGATCGAACCGGGCGTGTACTTCGCCATGAACAGCCCGGCGGCAGTGGTCGGTACCGATGTCGCGTCGGTGGCGCAGACTGTCAGCAGTTGGGGCTTCCTGATTACACCCGAGCAGCTCGAAGCCGTTGCCCGTGACATCGGCGAGCACACCATCCTGGCCCGTGCCGGCGGTGCGCCAACCCTGGCGGTCGGTATCGCGCAGATCCTGCACCAGGTGTTGCCAGGTGAAAACACCATGGCCTTCTGGTACCACTTCGCGATCCTGTTCGAGGCGCTGTTCATTCTCACGGCGGTAGACGCTGGTACCCGTGCCGGGCGCTTCATGCTGCAGGACCTGCTGGGCAGCTTCGTGCCTGCGCTCAAACGCACCGAATCGTGGGGGGCAAACCTGCTTGCCACTGCTGGCTGCGTGGCGCTCTGGGGCTATCTGCTGTACCAGGGCGTCATCGACCCGCTGGGTGGCATCAACACCCTGTGGCCGCTGTTTGGTATCTCCAACCAGATGCTGGCCGGTATCGCCTTGATGCTCGGTACTGTGGTGCTGATCAAGATGAAGCGTCAGCGCTACATCTGGGTCACCCTGCTGCCGGCCGTATGGCTGCTGATCTGCACCACGGCTGCAGGCCTGATCAAGCTGTTCGACCCCAACCCGGCTGTCGGCTTCCTGGCCTTGGCCAAGAAGTACAGCACTGCGCTGGACGCCGGCCAGGTACTGGCCCCGGCCAAGGACATCGGGCAGATGCAGCACGTGATCTTCAACGCCTACACCAACGCGGGCCTGACGATCTTGTTCCTGCTGGTGGTCTTCAGCATCCTGTTCTTCGCCATCAAGGTCGGCTACGCCGCCTTGGGCCGCAAAGAACGCAGCGACAAGGAAACCCCGTTCCAGGCGTTGCCTGACGCGTAATCGAGAGGACTGCAATCATGTTCAACGACTTGGGTCGACTGGGCAAATACCTGGGGCAGGCAGCCCGCCTGATGGTCGGCATGCCCGACTACGACAACTATGTCGAACACATGCAGAAAACGCATCCGGACAAGCCGGTGATGAGCTACGAGGCATTCTTCCGCGAACGTCAGGAAGCACGTTACGGTGGCAAGTCCGGGCCCAAGTGCTGTTGAGCCTGCGGTACGTGTAAACCTGTGGGAGCCTGGGTAACCGGCTCCCACAGTCATTTTCAGATTCAGGAGTATTTTGCGTGCAGATGCCCATTCCCGTAACCGTCCTCACAGGCTTCCTCGGTGCCGGCAAGACCACCTTGCTCAAGTACATGCTCAAGGCCGAGCATGGCCTGAAGCTCGCCGTGATCGAAAACGAATTCAGCGAGGCCGGCATCGACAGCCAACTGCTGGGGGAACAGCCGGTGCAGGTCATGACCTTGGCCAACGGTTGTGTATGCTGCAGCATCCATGGCGACCTGACTCGCGCGCTGTACCTGCTGCTTGAACGCCTGGATGCCGGGGAAATCGCCTTCGATCGCCTGGTGATCGAATGCACCGGCCTGGCCGACCCGGCGCCGGTCGCGCAAACGTTCTTCATCGACGAAGAGCTGCGTGAGCGCTACATCCTCGACGGCATCATCACCCTCGTCGATGCCGCGCATGCCGAACTGCACCTGACCCAGACCATCGCTCAGGCGCAGGTCGGCTTTGCCGATCGTCTGCTGCTGAGCAAGACCGACCTGGTCGAGCCGGCTGCGGTTGAAGCCCTGCGCGAACGCCTGGCCCGCATCAATAGCAGGGCTGCGATCCGTGTGGTCGAACACGGCTGCATCGACCTGGCTGAGTTACTGGATGTGCGAGGTTTCAACCTCAACCCTGACCTTGGGGTGAACCTGAAACCGATGTTGCGACCGGTGCTCAAGCCTGCCACCCCGGACCGCATTTCCACGATGGTGCTGCGTACCGAAGCCCCGCTGGATATCGACCGCCTCAGCAGCTTCATGAACGAGCTGCTGGAAACCCACGGCAAACAGCTGCTGCGCTACAAGGGCGTGCTGAACATTGCCGGCGAGGAGCGCAAGCTGGTGTTTCAGGGCGTGCTCAAGCTTTATGGCTTCGACTGGGACGCCGAGTGGGCTGCAGGCGAAGCGCGCGAGAGCGTGATGGTGTTCATTGCCGATGAACTGCCCGAGGCTACGATTCGGGCTGGCTTCGAGGCAATGGCTGCGGGCTGAGCCGCTGCGGTGCCTGCCCCGCGAACCACTGCGGCCATGAGCTGCGGTGGCGGGTTTCGACCTCGATGCACGGGATCAGGCGCTCGGTCAGCACAGCGGTTTGCCGCACGGCTTTGGCGGTGCGGTACTTGACGCTGTGGATGCACTCGCGGTCGCCGAACTCGCAGCGGTTCAGGGCGGTGCCGCCGCAAGGGCCATTGGCCAGGCCTTTAGGGCAGGTTTCCGGGCAAATATACAAGGTGTCTTCCAGGCGGCAACGGCCGCAGGTGTCGCAACCCACCAGTGGGCGCTTCACACTGCGCTCCAGCGTGTGCAGCACGTGTGCGCCGACGCGCGTACCCCACAGAGGCTGGCGCACCGCCCAGCCGAAGGCCTTGCTCAGGCTGTTACGCCGGCTGAACAGCAGTGCGTGCATGCCATGCATCAGGTGATAGCGGGCTTTTTCCTTGAGTGAGGCATCGACCCGTGACTCGTCCAGGCGCCAGCCAGCCTGTGGCGGATGGAAGGTCACCGCCGGCAGGCCAGGCATCTGCCAGCTGGCGCGCCAGGCCGGTGCCCATTGCTCCAGGGACTGAACCTGGGTTTGCCAGTACTCGATACGGGTCTCCAGGGCCAGCAGCTGTTCGAGCGTGTGAACCCCTGACAGGTGCACACCGGCGTAGCCCATCAGCTTTGTACCGATAATCTGCAAGGCCAGGCGGTCAACACTGCGCGCCTGGGCAAAGGCCTTGGACTGCGCCGTCTCCGCTTCGAGCATGTCGCGCATGGATGGCGTGACAGTCACGCCGGCCACGTGGTCGAGCATCGCCGCGCGCCCGTGGGTGAGGCTCATGAGGCAGGCCAGCATGGGCTTGGGTGAGGCCTGACGGCGCATCCAGTGTATGGCTTCCTGATGCTTGGCGGCATCGAAGCCCAGCTGCAAGGTGAGGAAGTCAGCCCCCGCTGCCAGCTTTTTCTCGGCCTTGAAGTACTGGGCGCCGCCTTCTTCCTCGTGGTATTTGAACGGGTTCAGCGCCGCGCCCAGCAGCCAGTGCGGGCAGGCCTGGCGGGCAACCTGCAGGGCGGCGACCGATTCCAGATAACGCACCGGGCGCTGGCCAGGTTCATGGCCGGGCAGGCGGTCGCCAGTCAGCAGTAACAGCTGGTCGAGGCCGGCGGCGTCCATGCGCTGCAGTTGGGCGAGCAGGTGGTGGCGTTCGCGATCCTTGCCTGAAAAATGCGGCAGGGCAGGCACCGGGTTGCTGAACGAGGCGAGGGCGTCCAGCGGTGACATGTCCAGCGGGCTGCCGACACGATCACCGATGGCCACGGTCATGGGCCAGCCGCACAGGTGCGCACGGGCCAGGATCGCTTCCATGGCGGCAAAGCGTTCTGCGGAAGGCTTGGGGACGAACTCCATTACGCAGACGAAGTTCTGTTCGCGCAGGGCGGTTTTCAGCAGGCTCATATTGGCCGGGCACCTGGTGTGGTCAGGGTGGCATTGTGCGGCAGAAGGCGAGCCGGGTCATGTCCGGATGCGCAAGGTGGTGATCTGAATGAGACATGGGGCGCGAAGACCATGACAGCATGATCATGAAGATTTCTTCTGTTCATCTCAAATTTAATGAGTTTGTCTCAATACTCCGCCAGCCGGAGAATCCCCTCATTCATTCAAGCATGCTGAAGGGACAAGACATGGCACTGGCACATAACCTGGGCTTTCCACACATCGGCCGTGACCGCGAGCTGCGTGCCCGCCACTGGCAGGTGCAGAAAGACGCTGGCATCGAGCTGCTGCCGGTCGGCGACTTCGCCTGGGACAGCCACGTGCTTAGCGCAGGCGATCAGCCGTTCGTTCTGAACTGGGAACCACTGTTCGAAGAAGTGGAGCACGCCAAGGCTCTGGGTCATGCAGTGAAGCCGGTAGTGATCGGCCCTTTGACCTACCTGTGGCAGGGCCAGACCCTGGGCGGTGACTTCGACAAGCTGGAGCTGCTTGACCGCCTGCTGCCTGTGTATGACCAGCTCCTCAACCGCCTGGCCGCCCTGGGCGTTGAATGGGTGCAGATCGATGAACCCATCCTCGCCCAGGCGCTGCCCCAGGACTGGAAAAACGCCTATGAACGCGTCTACAACATCCTTCAACGCGCACCGTTGAAGAAGCTGATCGCCACGTACTTCGGTGGCCTGGAAGGCAACCTCGGCCTGGCCGCCAACCTGCCGGTTGATGGCCTGCACGTCGATCTGGTTCAGGCGCCCGAGCAGTACCAGACCATTCTCGATCGCCTGCCGGCCTACAAGGTACTGTCGCTGGGCCTGGTCGACGGTCGCAACGCCTCGCCTTGTGATTTGGGCAAGACCCTGGGGCTGCTGCACGAAGCCCATGAACGCCTGGGTGAGCGGCTGTGGTTGGCGCCGGCTTGTTCGTTGCTGGAGATTCCAGTAGAACTGGCCGTGCAGAAGTGCCAGGAAGTGGCGGTGCTGGCCGCGTCGCTGGAGCAGGCTCGAGCCGCAGCTTGAACGGTTGCCGCCTGTGCCGGCCTCTTCGCGGGTGAACCCGCTCCTACGACGGCCTGCGCGCAATCACCGATGTGTGTCCGCCACCGATCAGCGTAGGAGCGGGTTTACCCGCGAAGAGGCCGGGCCTGCGTGAATCAATCAACGTTCGATGGCCAGCGCCACCCCTTGCCCACCGCCAATGCACAAGGTCGCCAGGCCTTTTTTGGCATCCCGTTTGATCATCTCGTGCAACAGGGTCACCAGCACCCTGCACCCGGAAGCACCAATCGGGTGGCCCAGGGCAATCGCTCCTCCATTGACGTTAACCCGCGCGGCATCCCATGCCAGCGCATTGCCCACGGCCAGCGCCTGGGCGGCAAAGGCTTCGTTGGCTTCGATCAGGTCCAGTTCGGCCAGTTGCCAACCGGCCTTGTCCAGGCAACGCTGGGTCGCCGAAACCGGACCAATGCCCATGATCGCGGGGTCTACCCCGGCACTGGCGTAGGCGGCGATCTTCGCCAGCACCGGCAGGCCCAACGCCTCGGCCTTCGCTGCGCTCATCAAAAGCACGGCGGCTGCGCCGTCGTTCAGGCTGGAGGCATTGCCTGCGGTGACGCTGCCGTCCTTCTTGAAGGCCGGGCGCAGTTTGGCCAGGGACTCGGCGGTGGTGTCCGGGCGTGGTTGCTCGTCACGGGCAAAAACCTTGGGCTCGCCCTTTTTCTGCGGCAGCACGATGGGGGTGATTTCAGCGTCGAAACGGCCGGCCTCGATCGCTGCCACTGCCTTGCGCTGCGATTCGGCAGCAAAGGCATCCTGCTGCTCACGGCTGAGGCCGTACTTGTCCACCAGGTTTTCGGCAGTGATGCCCATGTGGTAGTCATTGAAGGCATCCCACAGGCCGTCCGTGATCATGCTATCGATCAGTTGGCCATGGCCCATACGCTGGCCGGTGCGGGCCGAGGGCATCACGTAGGGGGCAAGGCTCATGTTCTCCTGGCCACCGGCAATCACCACCTCGGCATCGCCACAGCGGATCGCCTGGGCGGCAAGGTGCAGGGCCTTGAGGCCCGAGCCGCAGACCTTGTTCAGGGTCAGGGCCGGTACGCTGAAGGGTAGGCCAGCCTTGATCGCTGCCTGGCGTGCCGGGTTCTGACCGGCACCGGCAGTGAGCACTTGGCCGAGGATGACTTCGTCGACCTGCGCCGGGTCCAGCCCGGTTTGTTTCAGCAGTTGCTTGATCACGGCGGCGCCGAGGTCAACCGCAGGCACTGTGGCCAAGGCGCCCTGGAAGCTGCCGATGGCGGTACGGGTTGCGGCGACGATCACCACGTCGTTCATGTTGTTGTTCTCCGTGCAATGGGCGTAGTGCCGCCAGCATCGGCGGGTTTGGCTTATTTGTTAAGTTTGTTTTTCTTTCGGATTGATGTGAAAAGCAAATCAATGGGTGCCCGGCGTTCTAACCCGCCAATCTGGATTTCAAGCAGCCATGTCCTTCCTGCACAGAAGAACTCTGGTTTTGCATCCCTCTGATCACCCCGTAATATGTGTCGGATAACCTGCGGGGGTAGTCTCACCCTCTGATCAATCGGAATCGCCCCAAGCGGCGCTTTCCTGGCATAAACCTGACGAGGTACAGACATTGGCCATCATTCATCCTAAGGTTCGCGGTTTCATCTGCACCACGACTCACCCGAAGGGCTGCGAGCTCAACGTCCGTGACCAGATCGAAGCCACCCGCAAGCTGGGCGTACGCGAGGATGGCCCGAAGAAGGTCCTGGTCATCGGTGCTTCCAGCGGCTACGGCCTGGCTGCCCGCATCACGGCGGCCTTCGGCTTCAAGGCCGACACCCTGGGCGTGTTCTTCGAAAAACCAGGCACCGAGACCAAGGCCGGCACTGCTGGCTGGTACAACGCTGCAGCCTTCGACAAGTTCGCCAAGGCCGAGGGCCTGTACAGCAAGTCGATCAACGGTGACGCCTTCTCCGACGAAGCTCGCGCCAAGGTCATCGAGCTGATCAAGAACGAAATGGGTGGCAAGGTCGACCTGGTCATCTACTCGCTGGCTTCGCCCGTGCGCAAGCTGCCGCAGACCGGTGAAGTGATTCGCTCGGCACTCAAGCCGATCGGCCAGCCATACAAGTCGACCGCCATCGACACCAACAAGGACACCATCATCGAGGCCAGCATCGAGCCGGCCACCGAGCAGGAAATTGCCGATACCGTCACCGTCATGGGTGGCCAGGACTGGCAGCTGTGGATCGATGCGCTGGCTGGCGCCAATGTACTGGCCGAAGGCGCTCGCACCGTGGCCTTCAGCTATATCGGCAGCGATATCACCTGGCCGATCTACTGGCACGGTGCACTGGGCCAGGCCAAGCAGGACCTGGACGAAACCGCCCTGCGTCTGAACCAGAAGCTGGCCGGTGAAGTGAAAGGCGGCGCCAATGTGGCGGTGCTCAAGTCGGTGGTTACCCAGGCCAGCTCGGCCATCCCGGTGATGCCACTGTACCTGTCGATGGTCTTCAAGATCATGCAGGAGAAAGGTGTTCACGAAGGCACCCAGGACCAGCTCGACCGCATGTACCGCGACCGTATGTACCGCACCGACGGTGCGCCGGCAGAGGTCGACGAGAAGGGGCGCCTGCGCCTGGACGACTGGGAACTGCGTGACGACGTGCAAAACGCCTGCAAGGCCCTGTGGCCACAGGTGACCACCGAGAACCTGTTCGAGCTGACTGACTACGCCGGTTACAAGAAGCAGTTCCTCAACCTGTTCGGCTTCGAGCGCGCTGACGTTGACTACGACAAAGACGTGGCCACCGATGTGAAGTTCGACTGCGTCGAGCTGTAATCGGGTAAGCCTGTACCGGCCTCTTCGCGGGCAAGCCCGCTCCCACAGGTTCTCCCCCTGTAGGAGCGGGTTCACCCGCGAAGAGGCCAGTACAGGCTACAAAATCTTTGCTAGTTTTGGCGCACAACAACAGGACATGCGCCATGAGTAGCCTCATCCAACCCGCTACCCCATTTCGCCACCCCGCGGCCGACGGATACAGCCTCGGCGGCTTCTGCTGGCGCCACGCCCAACCTGATCCCCAGCGCCCGCTGGTGATCATCAACGCTGCCACTTCGGTACGCTGCCGCTATTACGCCCGCTTTGCCGACTACCTGTTCGCCCACGGCTGCGATGTGCTGACCTACGACTACCGTGGCATCGGCGAATCCCGGCCGGCTTCGCTGCGTGGTTTCCAGGCCTCCTGGAGCGACTGGGGCCGATTGGATTTCGAAGCCATGCTGGCGCACGCGGCAGCGCATTTTCCAGGTCAACCGGTGGACGTGGTGGGGCACAGTTTCGGCGGTTGTGCAGTAGGCCTGGCGCCATCGGCTGGCCAGATCCGTCGGGTCGTGATGGTTGGCGCGCAGTTCGCCTACTGGCGCGACTATGCGGCCAACCAGCGCTGGCAGCTGTTCGGCAAGTGGCATGTGGTCATGCCGCTGCTGACCCGGGTATTCGGCTATTTTCCCGGCAAGCGCCTGGGGTGGCTGGAAGACACGCCATCCGGCGTGGTGCACGACTGGACCACGCGTACCCCACGTTATGAGCACCGCCCCAGCGGGCGGGCGTTGGCGGCGCTACCTTTCGCCCAGGTGCGTGCGACGACGTTGGCCATCAGTCTGACTGACGATCCTTTCGGGACCGTGGCGGCGACCGAGCGTTTGTTGGGTTATCTACAGGGTGCCGAGCGAAAGCACCTGCGCATTGCACCTGTGGATATCTCGGCCGAGGAAATTGGCCATTTCGCGTTTTTCCATGACCGGTTTCGCGAAAGCCTGTGGCCGGTGGCCTTGCAGTGGTTGCGGCAGGGGAGGCTGGAAGGCGGGGGGCCTGGCACCATCATGGATTGATGGTGGGCGCAGGATCGTGGGGCCGCAAAGCGGCCCCGGCAATCTCAAGCCTTGCGCGCAAGCGGCTGCGCAGCAAACTTCACACCCGCCAAACCGTGTTTGATCAGTGCACGGATGTTGCCATGGTCGCTACCCTCAGGCGTGGCCAACACATCACGGTAGTGCTCGCCGAAGGCCAGCAGCGCTTCCTGGTCGCTCAGCCCTTCAAGCAGGGCCAGGCCCAGGGTTTTGCACGACCCTTCGTTCTGCCCTGCCGCATTCTCCACGCCGCCGTTGTTGAAGGCCTGCGGCTGGTAGCTGTAGTTGTCGGCAATGAACGCCAAGGTATCGGCAAATACATGTTGGCCGCTGGCCAGGCTTGCGCGCAGGGTATTCAGGTCAGTCACGAGGTTTTTCCTTTTTCGAACGCCGCTTGTTGTTCGGCGCTGGCTTCTTTCTGGTATTGGGCTTTCCACTCGGCGTAGGGCATGCCGTACACCGCTTCGCGGGCATCATCCAGGCTCAGGTCCAGCTGACGCTCATCAGCGGCGGCCTTGTACCACTTGGACAGGCAGTTGCGGCAGAAACCGGACAGGTTCATCAGGTCGATGTTCTGTACATCGGTGCGCTTTTGCAGGTGTTCGACCAGGCGCCGGAACGCGGCGGCCTCGAGCTCGAGCTGTTGCTGTGGGGTCATGGTCTTCTCTCAAGTCATGCGGTTCTTCAGGTGGCGGCCACCGTTGATGACCACCTGGCTGCCGGTGCTGTACTGGCTGGCGAGCAGGTACTTGACGGTCTCGATCAGCGGGCCGGCGCCGGGTTCGAACTCCAGCAGGGCCTTTTTCAGGGTTTGCTGGCGGTAGGCGTCGTCACCCCCTTCCTTGAGGATCAGCAGCCCAGGCAGGATACCGTTCACACGCACCTTGGGCGCATATTTTTCGGCGAATGACAGCACCATGTTCTGCAGCGCGGCCTTGGTGGCGGCGTAGCCGATGTGGCTTTTACTGCCGCGCGAGGAGGTTTCGTCGCAGATGTGGATGATGTCGGCCTTTTCCACCTTGGCCAGCAGGTCGCCCAGGGCCAGGTTGAGGTGGTAGGGCGCTTCGACGTGCAGGCGGAACATGGTCTCGAGGTTGTCGAGGCCGTCGTCGAGCCATAGCGAGGCGTTGTGGATGATGGCGCGTAGTCCGTCATAACGATCGTGCAGGTGATCGATCAGCGCCTGGCGGTCGCCCGCCTGGCACAGGTCGGCCTGAAACTGCACGATGTTGGGGTGGGCTGCCTGCGGCTGGATGCTGCGGCTGGCACTGACCACCGTATGGCCGGCCTGTGCCAGTTCGAGGGCCAGGGCCAGCCCGACGCGCTGGCTGGCTCCGGTAACGAGAATGGGGCTGTTCATGTTCGGGGTGGTCAACTTGTCTGTCCTTTGGTTGCCACCCAGCATACCCGAACTGTTTCCCTGTTGTATGGCCTGGCCTCAGCGGCTGCGCAAGGCGCCGGCAGTGGCCGGGGAGGCATGCAGCCAACTGGCCAGCAGGCGGGTGGACAGCGGGATGAACAGGTACACCATCACCGGCGTCAGGGCCAGGGTGCTGAGCAGTACCCGAGGCACGAGGTCGAGTGCCGTCAACCAATGGCCGAACAGCAGGTTGAAGGCCAGCGAAACTGGGAAAAACGCCAGCCAGATGGCCACGGCCTGCTTCCAGCGTGGCGGTTTCTGCACCGTGTTGGTGCCGAACCAGTCGTCGATACCGCTTACGCGCGCCTCTTTGGGGCGTTCGAACAGGCCGTTGCCGCGTTGTAACCATGCGCGGCGAGAGGCGGAGTGCTCCCAGGCATGCAGCGTCGGCTCGTCGCTGAAGCGGAAGATGATCTGAAATTCGTCGCCATCCCGGGGCGGGGCAAGGATGCCCGAGCCGAGGTAGCCAGGGAAGTCGGTGGCCAGCTGTTCGCCTTCGTGCAGCCAGGCCAGCAGGTCCTGGTAGCGGCCATGGGCGGCGCGACGCGACACCATGAGGGTGACGGGTGGGGTAGACATTGTGTATCTCCTGGCAACGGGGCTGGCGGGTAGCTGGCCCTTTGGCTGTGTTGCCCGGGGTGGTGGGCAACGCAGTCGTGCATGCAAGAATCGGGCACGCATTATCGCGAAGTTGCGTTCCTCGGCAACTATCAGCTGGCAAACGGTGGGTCCAACAGACCGACACAGTCGTAGTAAGCTATGTGCACAGTTTTTACGCACTCAGGGTACTTCGTGCAGATGAACGAGCAGGGACGTAAACCGGTGATCGATGCGAGTTTCGAGCAGCAGGAGCTGTTTCCGATTCGTGAAGTGTCACGCTTGACCGGTGTCAACGCCGTGACCCTTCGCGCCTGGGAACGCCGTTATGGGCTGATACAGCCCATCCGTACCGACAGTGGTCACCGCCTGTATTCCCTGGCTGATATCGATGAAATCCGCCGTATCCTCGGGTGGCTGGAGCGCGGCGTGGCGGTCAGCAAGGTGAGCAGCATTCTCGCTCGCGACAATGCGCTCTCCGGGCAGGCTGGCGGCGCGGTGGACGCCTGCCTGCGCTGGCAAAACCAGATTCGCCTGGCGGTACAGCACTTCGATGTGGCGAGCCTGAATCGCCTCTATGACGAGGTGTTCGCGGCCAGCACCCTGGACCAGGTTTTCGCCGATGTGTTCATGCCGGTTTGGCATGACATGGTCGTTCGGCAAGGCGGCTATGGGCAGGCCAGCGAATGGCTGTTCTATGACCAGTTCCTGCGCGGTCGGGTTTTCGCCCGCTTGCAGCTGGCCCGTGTGCCGTGTAGCCGCACCGTGCTATTGGCGCCATTGCCGGGGCAGTGCCATGAGCTTGAGTTGCTGGTAACCAGCCTGATCCTGGGCAGCGACGAAACACGCGTGATCCCGCTGGCGAACGGGCAGCCGCTGCAGGAGCTTGCGCTGGTCTGCGAACGGCTGAAGCCGGACGCCCTGGTGCTGTTTTCCCATCAGTCGCCCACAGCAGAACTCGCCAGGCACTTCAAGCGCCTGGCGTCGATGCTGGAATGCCCGTTGTTACTGGCTGGTGAAGCAGCGGAAGCGGTACAGGACAGCCTGGCTGGCAGCCCTGTAGCCTGCCTGGGCGCGCAGGGCAGTGTGATGCGCCAGCGCTTGCGGCAGTTTCTGGCCCGTCAGCTCGATACTTGAGTGTGCAGTTCGGGGTGGGCGTGGCGGTGGGCCTGGAGGATGTAGTCGCGCAGGCGTTCGATTTCTTCGGCTGGGCTTTGGCCGAGGTCGTAGGCAGCCAGGTCCGTGCCGATGCGCCGGCCCAACACACCATGCAGTTCGATCGGGGTGATGCCGCCGGGGGCGAAGCGCAGCTCGAAGCGGGTAGGGGCTGTTGGCAAATCACGGACTTCCAGCAGCACGCCTTTGAAGGAAATCTCGCGCACCCACAGGCCACTTGCCTCGTCATGGGCATCGAGCAGTGCGCTCGGCTGGTCCAGCGACAAGCGCCATGGGCGCAGCATGGGGCCGTCTTCGTAGATTTCCGGTGAGCCCAGCTGCAGGTGCAGGGCGTGGAACTCGTCCTCTACCAGCTGCAGGGGAAAACTGATCTGCTGGTTGTTGAACTGGGCCTGCAAGGTCACCTGCTCATTAGCCACCAACCGGGTGAGCAAGCTTTGTATGCGGCGGTCGCCATTGACCAGCAGGCTCGACATGGTGTCAGCCAGGTTCAGTTGCGGCGAATGCTGCATGTTCTGTATGAAATCCAGCTCGTCCTGGGTCAGGAGCGCGTCTGCTTGCATGATCGAACTCGGTGGTGGCGATTTCTTCAACGGAATTGACCGTGCGTGGCGGACTTGGTTCAGGCGCGTTCGTCGGGTTTCGGACGAGCGCGCAGTTCTGCCAGCTCCCGTTCCAGTTCGACCTGGCGGCTGACGTCCTTCTGGATGCCGATGAAGTAGGTGCGCTGGTCGAAGTCGCTCTTCACCGGCGTGATCGACAGCTCGTTCCAGAAGGCGCTGCCGTCCTTGCGATAGTTGCGCAGCACTTCGCGGCATGGGCGGCCTTCGGCCATGGCCTTGCGGATGCGTGCGCGGCCAAGCTGGTCACGGTCGTCACCCTGCAGGAACCGGCAATCCTGGTAGAGAATCTCGTCACGGCTGTAGCCAGTGAGGTATTCGAAAGCGGCGTTCACGTAGATCAGGATGGTGTCGTCGCCTTCCTTCTCGGCAACCACGATGCCGTCATTGGACGCATCGACCATCGATTGCAGCAATTGCGCGTTGATCATGTCCGGGCCATTGGTAAAGAAAAACGGAAGATGGCGACGTGGGTAACGGCGGCCTTTTGCCAGCGTTGAATGCTAGTATCCTACGTTTTCACTCAGTTTCGGAATCCTCTACCCGATGAAAGTCGCCATTATTTCCGGCTCGGTCTATGGCACCGCCGAAGAAGTCGCCCGTCATGCTGAATCGCTGCTCAAGGCGGCGGGGTTCGAGGCCTGGCATGCTGCGCGTGCCACCCTTCAGGATCTTCAGGGCTTTGCCCCCGACGCCTTGCTGGCCGTGACCTCTACCACCGGCATGGGTGAGTTGCCGGACAACCTCATGCCGCTGTACAGCACCCTTCGTGACACACTGCCTGCGGCCTGGCGCGGCCTGCCTGGCGCGGTGATCGCCTTGGGCGACTCCAGCTACGGCGATACCTATTGCGGGGGTGGCGAGCAGATGCGTGAGCTGTTCGCCGAACTGGGCGTGCGCGAAGTGCAGCCAATGCTGCGCCTGGATGCGAGCGAGACGGTGACCCCGGAGGCGGATGCCGAGCCTTGGCTGGCTGAGTTGGCGAGCGCACTGAACGCCTGACCCGGCACCTGTGCAGGCGTGTTAGCCGTGGGGCTCGCGCAACAAGGCCAACCACGCCTGCGCCGCTCGTGACAGGTAGGCGCCACGCCGCCAGATAAACGCGATATCCCAACGCAAATCCTCCTGCGCATGCAACGGCACACGCACCACCCCGGGGCGCTCCAGCACTTTTGCCACCACCCGGGGCAGCATCACCACGCCCTGGCCCGCCGCCACCAGCGCCGCCAAAAAATCCGCCTGGCCGCTGCGCCCGCCTTCCTTGGGGGTGAAGCCCTGCTGCTGGCACGCCTTCAGCAGCCGGTCGTTGAGCACGAAACTGCGCTGGTACAGCAGGAACGGTGTATCGGCCAGTTGCCCCAGGCCCACGGCGTCCAGGCCCGCCAGAGCATGGCCAGCCGGCAGCAAGGCATCCAGCGGTTCGTTGCAGAAGGGCTGGTAGTCGAATGCCTCGTCGGTGGGCGTCAAACAGCCGCCCAGTTCCAGTTCGCCACTTCTGACGGCCTGTTCGACGCTGCGGCTGCCGCCTTCGAGCAGCTGGATGGCGATGTTCGGATGGCGCCGCCGGTACTCGGCGAACAAGCCGGCGAACAGCGTGTCGCTGCCAAGCATCGGCAAGCCCAGGCGTAGTTCGCCACGCTCCATCTGGCTGAGATCGTCCAGCTCGTTGAGCAGCGCCTGGCGCTGGCGCAGCAGGGCTTCGCCACGCTCCAGCACGATGCGCCCGGCAGCGGTCAAGTGCAGGTGTGACGCCTGGCGCTCCAGCAGCGGCTGGCCCACATCTTGCTCAAGCTGGGCCACCTGCTTGCTCACGGCCGACTGGCTGATGTGCAGGGTCTGTGCCGCCTGGGTAAAACCGCCGCGGTGCACCACTTCGATGAAGCTGCGCAGTTGTTTGAATTCCATACTTCGGATTCCATTTTGGAATGGTGAGCAGTCTAACAATTCGCTTCTGGCCTAGGCAGCCAAATCTTAAAATGAGGGCCTGTCGAGGAACCCCGCCATGAAACCTGCATTATTGAAAAAAGCCCTGCGCCTGCTTGTCGAGCTGGCGGTTCTCTGTGCGCTGTTCCTGCTTGGTGGCCAGATTGCCAGTTGGCTGGGCTGGCCGATCCCCGGTGGTGTGATGGGCCTGGCACTGCTGTTGATACTGTTCGCTTCGGGTGTGCTCAAACCGGCCATGCTGGAATTGGGGGCCGGCTGGCTGATGGCTGAGATGCTGCTGTTCTTCATCCCGGCGCTGATGAGCCTGCTCGACTATGGCGCATTGATCCGTGAAGAGGGCTGGCGCATCTTGCTGGTGATCGCCGTGAGCACGCTGATAGTGATGATAGTGACCGCCATGACCGTTGAGATGGTGTGCCGCTGGAGGCTGCGTCGTGAGCCTTGAACCCATGCCGCTGTTCTGGTTGGCCTTGACCTTGCTGGCTTACCTGGGCAGCCGTTGGTTGTATCGGCGTAGCCAGCGCTACCTGCTGTCGCCGTTGATCCTGGTGCCGGTGTTGCTGCTGGCTGTGGCCGTGCCGCTGCATACGGCCTATGCCGAGTATGCGCGCAACACCCACTGGTTGATGGGCGTGCTCGGCCCGGTGACTGTCGCCTTCGCGGTGCCGATCTGGCAGCAGCGGGCCATGCTGGCGCGTCATTGGCCGGCCCTGATGGTGGGCATGGTCGCCGGCAGCAGTGCCTCGATCGCCAGCTCCTGGGGGCTGGCGCACCTGTTGGCGCTGGACAGCGCAACCAGCCTGTCGCTGGTGCCGCGTTCGATCACCACGCCATTTGCCATGCCCCTGGCCCATGACCTAGGTGGAGTGCCAGAACTGACCGCGGTGTTCGTGATGTTCACCGGCGTGCTCGGTGCCATGTTCGGCGGTGTGCTGTTGCGTTGGTTGCCGCTGCGTACGCCGTTGGCACGGGGGGCGCTGTTCGGTGTTGGCGCGCATGGTGCCGGGGTCAGCCGGGCACAGGAAGTGGGCCGTGAGGAAGGCTCGGTGGCCGGCCTGGTGATGGTCCTGACCGGGCTGCTCAACCTGTTCGCGGCGCCTTTGTTGGCCTTGCTGCTCTGACCGTTCGTGCCACTGACTCGCTCAGTCATCAAGCTGGCTGGCAACGCAAGTTCCAGCCAATGGGCTGCTGGCTAGACTTTGCCTCGACATAGAGAGCACATGTAAGTGCCGAGGTGACATGCAATGACCGCAGCCTTGCCCTATTCCGCCAATACCACTACACCGGGACCCATCTGATGCCTATGGCCGAGATTCCATTGTGCGTCTGGCGTACCCGGGCACAGAGTTTCATGTTCCGGGGCCAGAGCATCCGCTACTGGACCGCAGGGCAAGGAGAGCCTCTGCTTCTGTTACACGGTTTCCCCACTGCCAGTTGGGACTGGCACTACCTGTGGGGCCCTCTGAGCCAACGTTTCCGGTTGATCGCTTGCGACATGCTCGGCTTTGGTGATTCGGACAAGCCCGTCGATCACACTTACAGCCTGATGGAGCAGGCAGACTTGCAGCAGGCATTGCTTGCCCATCTGCAGGTCGCGCAGCCCGTGCACCTGCTGGCCCACGACTACGGTGGCAGCGTGGCTCAGGAACTGCTGGCGCGACACCATGAGCAGCGTGCCGACATCGCCAGTTGCGTGTTTCTCAACAGCGGGCTGTTCCCCGAAAGCTGCCGCATGCTACTGATCCAGAAGCTGCTGCTCAGCCGGTTTGGCTGGCTGGTCGGGCGCTCGTTCGGGCGTGACGATCTGGTGCGGAATGTGATGCAGGTGTACGGCCCCTGCACCCGTCCCAGTGAAAGCGCGCTGGATGATTTCTGGAGCCTGATCGCTGCCAACCGGGGCACGCGCATCCTGCACAAGCTGGTGGGCTACATGCCGGAGCGCAGGTTGCACCGCGAACGCTGGGTCGGGGCGATGCAACGTAAAGGCGTGCCGCTGCGCTTGATCAATGGCGTGGTCGACCCGCTTTCCGGCGCGCACATGCTTGAGCGCTACCGGCAACTGGTGCCGGAGCCGGACACCGTGCAGTTACTGGGCATTGGCCATTACCCGCATAATGAGGCGCCGGTGCAGGTGCTGCGCCACTACCTGGCCTTTCGTGAGCAGCCGCTGAGCTTCTACCCGCCGAAAATGGCGTGGTCATGACGAGGCTTCGGCGTCGGCCACCTGACAGCCAGGGTGCATGTTCAGACGCCAAAAAAAAAAGGCCGCTGCAAGCCGCAGCGGCCAATCGAGACGTCAGATCAAGGAGCTTCAAAATCTACGTCGGTGAACCTGGCAGGCTTGAAAGGCGGGGGGGAGAGCCCTTCAAGCCGGCCAGTGAGTCAAGAATAAGCGCTTGATCCGTCAGGAAAAATAGCTTCTATCGACATTCACCGTTACGTATCAGGCAACAGTGCCAAGTGCTGGGTAAGCTTCCCTGCGCTATTGCCTTTATCATCCGTTCACTCTGCTGCTTCGGTAATTTTGGAGCACAGTTCATGTCTTTCGATTTCAATTTTGGCACCCCCAATCTCGGTGAGGGGTGCCCAGATCCACGCTCTGTGAAAGAACAGGTGAAGGCCATGATGGCTCACGCCCAGGAGCTGCAACAACTGATGGCTACGGTTGCGCAACTGGGCAGCCTGATACCGGAGGCGCATCGACAACAGTTCACCGAGCAGAAGCGTTTACCGTTGGCGGTTGTCGAGTCGCTTGTGCCGCAAAGGCAGGCGGTGCTTGACCAGTGGTGGGAGCAACAGTCCAGATTAAGTTTGAAACCACTTACTTTGGCGTCCCGTTTGATCCAGCTGATGTTTGCCGAAACGCGCCTCAAGGCCCTTACGTTCAAGGCCTGGGAAGCCGGTATCGAGGCCCTCGAACAGGACGGGGACGCAAACAAGCATGAGGTGTACCTGGTTGCCGGAGATTTGCGTTTTCGTTTGCCGGGTGTCGTCGCCAGCCGTCATGACCTCGAACAGAACCCGGACGCACCTGCGGATTTTCTGATCTACAGCCTGGCCAGCGGTTGCTGGTTCGACACTGAACGCGCGCGCGCAGCCCGTGAACTCGCCCCTGCCTTTGCTGAAGGCAGCCCGTTGCGTTGGCTGTTGTCTTCGCAAGAGCGGGCGGCGTTGTCTACGGAGAGTTTGACACTCGATTTCGTGCCGCTGCAGGTGCCACTTCACAGGTATTTCATCCGTGATCTGCAGGCTATCCAGCTTGAAGCCACCCGGCGCAGCCTGCGGGTCAAGGTCGATGACGCCCGGCGTCTGGCCCAGCTCGACAGTGCGGCTCGGCTTGAGCCTCTGGTGGCTACGCTGCAGAAACGTGCGACGCGGCATGTGCGAGCGTACCGCACCAGCCTGCTGCCCGAATGGCGGCGGTTCATGCAGGGCGAGGAACTGCAAGCCTATCGACAGCTGGAAGATGACCTGCAGGTGAAGGAGAAGCGTTGCACCGAGCGTCTGGCGCAATGGCGCGACCTGCGCAGCTTCGCCAAGAAACAGGTCCAGCAAGCCCTTGGCCTGGATATCGACCCCGAGCAGGTACGACTGCGTGTCAGTCACGTCGATGACCCTGAACAGGCGATGAAACACACCCTGCTCGATTGGGCGCTGAGTGGTGGCTACAGCGGGGGCCAGCTCAAGGTCGAAGTCCTGGGTGAGCGGCACCGTTCCTTGTTGGGGAGTACCTCTATCCAGAGCGTGATCGAAAAACTGGATTTGCGCGTGAACTACGTCAAGCAGATCCGTACGCTCTATGACGACACTTTGACCATGGCCGCACTGTGTGAGGTGCTTGATGCACGGCTGGCGCTGGCCAATCAGGCCGCTCGTCATCAGGGTTTTCACCCGGCGGCGTTCGATCTGTTGCACCACGCACGCCTGGGGAAAATGCAGGCCAATGTCATCAGCGCCGGTCTGGTTTGCCTCAATGGTGCGCAAACGCCCTTGAAGGATCTGCTGTGCCTGGTGCAGGACGATCAGTACCTGCTCTATGCCCCTGGGGCGCCGGGAGGCGATTTTCATCTTTTCGACTCACTCGAAAAAATGGCGCTCGAAATCGGTAGCTGGACCTTGTGGCCGGTAGGCAGTGAATACCTGCTGGGGCAATGCTCGCGGGCCCAGCATGATTCGCTCAAGCGCCATTTGCGCAAGGTCGAGCTGCTACCCACTGACTGGTCCATGCACAGCGTGACGCTCGCGCCGATCAAGTCGCAGCAGTGGCCGGATGTGCTCAAAGCTCTGGCCAAGCGCAAGATCCTTGCCCTGATCGAGGATCAACAGGCCACCACGCCAAGCTGGTTCATCAAGGCCAGTCGTACCGAGCAGCAGGCACTGGTTGATATCGACCAACTGCTCAAGCTGGCGCAGGCCAGGTATCAGTCGCTGATGAAGGTGCCGAGCTTTCGCACCTTCGCCCATCGACAGGTGACGGAAAAGATCAATTCATACCCGGGCAATCGCGGCGGCCCAATCAACCCGGATCAGGTATTGATAACGCTGGAAGAGGATGCCATTCGCACACTGACACAGACTGTCATCAAAGGTTATCCCACGTATTACAATTTCTCCGACTTTGCCCGCATCACCTCGGCTATCGGCCAGGATATCTCGCACCTGAGCCCGGCGCTGCTAGGGAGCTACATTCGTGCTGCCGACCTGGGCAACAAGTACATCGAAGAAGTGAAAGCGCAGTTACTCGACCGCTCCAGGCCGGAATATGAAAGGCTCAGGCAGTGTTATCGCACGCTCTTTGCTTTGAAGATCAGGCGTGCCGTGCTCAGCGAGAAACTTCAGGGAAGCTTGTCGGGCCGCCATGCGCAGTGGCTGGAGTCGGTGAGCGACAGCTTTTCGGGGACCTTGATCGACGCGGCGTGCAACCTTTATCCGTTGTGGATGGACGATTGCCCCGTTCAAGGTGCCTACCTGCTGAAGCATGCTCGTGACCGCGAGCTTGAGCCCTTGGTCTATCTGCCAGAAATCGAGCAAGGCCCCACGCTGCGGACCCTCAGCGAGCTGGCAAGGGCTTGGCGTGAGCACGACTTGGCAGGTTATTGCCAAGACCGCGTGCCGTTATCGAGCCAGTCGCGCTTGAACGCATTGATCGAAGAGCAACTGCGCGCCGGCGATGGCATTGGGGTGGTGCTGGATGCCGTCGCCCGAGGCAGGGGCGTGCGGCCGCCGATAGGGGAGACCGGGCGTATCGGGGATCCTGTCCAGGACCTGGAGAAACGTATCAGGCGGATGATCAACGAAGCCGCTGAAGACAGCGCCGACGCTGCCGAGCGTATTTCGTCCGTGGTGGTGGAGTGGGGGATCGTACTGGCCGGCATCCTCACCGTGCCGTTTCCGCCGGCGGCCATGGCCGTCGGGCTGTTCTGTGCGGCCAGGTCCTTCATCACCGGGGCCATCGCGTGGAGCGATGGCGACCGTTCCGCCGCCTTGCTGTCGTTCGCGGCGGGGGTTGCAGGAACGGTGGCTTCCACGGGGGTCTTGGTGCGGCTGTTCGGTGCCGCACAGAAATACATCACCGTGCTTTCCCGGGCAGAGGTGTCGCAGCCCACGGCATTCTCGCGTGTGATCGGGCGGCTATGCGATGACTACGGGGATCTGGTGAGTGAGGTGGCGCCCGCCCTTTATGACGGCTTCTCTCAGGAACTGCTCTGGCTCGTCGAGGAGGAAACGCTAGACGTCGAAGCGCAGTGTGGGTTGCCCGCGTAACCCATGCGCCAGCTCACGGTTCGTGCGGCCGTGAGCAGGCTCTGCGCCGCCGGCCCATGTTCATCGGCATGGAAGATCGACGTCGGCCCGACCACGGTCATCACCGCGGCGATCTGCCCCATGGCGTTGAATACCGGCGCCGACAGCGCATCCACCCCCGGCATCAGCAGGCCATGCACATGGTGCAGGCCCTTTTCGCGGATGCCGGCCAGCAGTGTGTGATAGTCACTGGCGGTTTGTTGCAAAGCGGCCAGTTCCCTGTCGCGCAGCTCCTGGGTTTCTCGCTCGGGCAGGTAGGCGGCGAATACCAGCCCGGTGGACGAACTGAGCAACGGCAGCACCGAACCGATCTGGGTCACCACGGTGACCGCGCGCACGGCAGGTTCGATGCTTACCACCGTGGCCCCCTGGTTGCCCCACACGGCGATGAAGCAGCTTTCGTTGAGCTCATCTCGCAACTGCGACAACGGCATCGCCGCCACCTTCAGCACATCGATGCTGCCCAGCGCCGCCAGCCCCACCCGCAATGCCTCGCGCCCCAGCCCGTAATGGTTGGTGGCCGCATCCTGTTCGGCAAAACCACTGGCAATCAGCGCCTGCAGGTAGCGATGCACTTTGCTCGCAGGCATCTGCACGTGCTCGGCCAGGCGTGATAGTGACGTCGAGGGTGAGAGTTCTGCGAGGGCCTTGAGGATGTCGGTGCCGACTTCCGCCGAGCGGACCTTCTGCTTGCCGGTGTCGGTGGGGGAGCTGGCTTTGGCCATGGGAGGGGAGGTTCCGGATTTATCGTGTCGCCTTTATAGCTTGACGCCTTGAGCGGAGCAAATTACGTTATTCGTAATCTGATTACGATAAAAACAAAATCCGGAGGCATCGATGAACCGCGACACGTCGCCCGACCTTCACTACCTGAGTGGCTTCGGCAACGAATTCGCCAGCGAAGCATTGCCGGGGGCGCTGCCTGTTGGGCAGAACTCCCCGCAGAAGGCCCCGTATGGCCTGTATGCCGAGCTGCTGTCGGGCACGGCGTTCACCATGGCCCGCAGCGAGCTGCGCCGTACCTGGCTGTACCGCATTCGCCCTTCTGCCTTGCACCCACGCTTCGAGCGCCTGGCGCGCCAGCCGCTCGGCGGGCCACTGGGTGGCATCAACCCCAACCGCCTGCGCTGGAGCCCGCAGCCGATTCCTGCTGAACCGACCGATTTCATCGAAGGTTGGCTGCCCATGGCTGCCAACGCCGGAGCGGAAAAACCGGCTGGCGTGAGCATCTACATCTACCGCGCCAACCGGTCCATGGAACGGGTGTTCTTCAACGCAGACGGTGAGCTGCTACTGGTGCCGGAACAGGGCCGCCTGCGTATCGCCACCGAGCTGGGCGTGATGGAGGTCGAACCGTTGGAAATTGCGGTGATCCCACGTGGCATGAAGTTCCGCGTCGAACTGCTCGACGGCCAGGCCCGTGGCTACATCGCGGAAAACCACGGTGCGCCGCTGCGTCTGCCGGACCTGGGCCCGATCGGCAGCAACGGCCTGGCCAACCCCCGCGACTTCCTCACGCCTGTGGCCCACTACGAAGAAGCCGAAGGCCCGGTGCAACTGGTACAGAAGTTCCTGGGTGAGCACTGGGCCTGCGAGCTGCAGCACTCGCCACTGGACGTTGTGGCCTGGCATGGCAGCAACGTGCCGTACAAGTATGACCTGCGCCGCTTCAACACCATCGGCACGGTCAGCTTCGACCACCCGGACCCCTCGATCTTCACCGTGCTCACCTCGCCAACCAGCGTGCATGGCATGGCCAACATGGACTTCGTGATTTTCCCGCCACGCTGGATGGTGGCCGAGAACACCTTCCGTCCGCCATGGTTCCACCGCAACCTGATGAACGAGTTCATGGGCCTGATCAATGGCGCCTACGACGCCAAGGCCGAGGGCTTCCTGCCGGGTGGTGCCTCGTTGCACGGGGTGATGAGTGCCCATGGCCCCGACGCCGAAACCTGTGAAAAGGCCATTGCCGCTGACCTGGCGCCACACAAGATCGACAACACCATGGCCTTCATGTTCGAGACCAGCCAAGTGTTGCGCCCGAGCCTGCAAGCCCTTGAATGCCCGCAATTGCAGGCCGACTACGATAGTTGCTGGGCGACTTTGCCGAGCACCTTCAACCCGAACCGGAGATAATCCATGAACCACTCTGCCAATGCCCGTAGCTGGGTCGAGCACGCCAACGGGCACAGCGACTTCCCCCTGCAGAACCTGCCATTGGGCATCTTCAGCCGGCCGGGTGAAGCCAGGCGCTGTGGCGTGGCCATCGGCGACGCGATCCTCGACCTAGAGGCGGTGCTGGCCGCCGGGCTGTTCGACGGGGCGGCCAAGGCCGCCGTTGAAGCCACCCGCGGCGGGGCTCTGAACGCATTCTTCGCTTTGGGCCGCAACGCCCGCGTAGCCCTGCGTGAGCGTTTGCAGGTGCTGCTGGGCGAGCACAGCGAACACCAGGCAGCCCTGAAGCCGGCGCTGCTCCCGGCCAGCGACTGCCAGCTGCACGTGCCAGCGCAGATCGGTGACTACACCGATTTCTACGTTGGTATCGAGCATGCGAAGAACGTGGGCAAACTGTTCCGCCCCGACAACCCACTGCTGCCCAACTACAAGTACGTGCCGATCGGTTATCACGGCCGCGCCTCCACCATCCGCCCGTCCGGCACCGACGTGCGTCGGCCCAAGGGCCAGACCCTGCCGGCGGGGCACACCGAGCCGAGCTTCGGCCCTTGCGCTCGTCTGGACTACGAACTGGAACTGGGTATCTGGATTGGCCAGGGCAATGACATGGGCCAGGCAATTCCGGTAGGCGATGCCGCCGAGCACGTAGCCGGCCTGTGCCTGCTCAACGATTGGTCGGCGCGCGATATCCAGGCCTGGGAATACCAGCCACTGGGGCCGTTCCTGTCCAAGAGCTTCATCACCACCATTTCGCCCTGGGTGGTTACCGCCGAAGCGTTGGAGCCGTTCCGCTGTGCCCAGCCGGCTCGTCCCGAAGGTGACCCGCAGCCGCTTTCGTACCTGCTGGACAAGCGCGACCAGGCCAGCGGTGCATTCGATATCGAACTCGAAGTGCTGCTGCTGACCGAGCGCATGCGTGAGCAGGGCATTGCCCCGCACCGCCTGACCCTGAGCAACACCCGCAGCATGTACTGGACCGTGGCGCAGCTGGTGGCGCATCACAGCGTCAACGGCTGCCAGCTGCAACCAGGTGACCTGTTTGGGTCGGGCACGCTGTCGGGCGCCACGCCGGGATCGTTCGGTAGCCTGCTGGAGATCACCGAAGGCGGCAAACTGCCGGTCGAGCTGGCCAGCGGCGAGGTGCGCAAATTCCTCGAAGACGGCGACGAAATCATCCTGCGTGCCCGCTGCACACGTGACGGCGTGGCCAGCATCGGTTTCGGTGAGTGCCGCGGCACGGTCATCGCAGCCAACTGAGGAGGCAGGGGTATGGAGCTGTACACCTATTACCGTTCCACCTCGTCCTACCGGGTGCGCATTGCCCTGGCACTGAAGGGGCTGGCTTACCAGTCCCTACCGGTCAACCTGCTGCAGGGTGAGCAGCGTGGCGAGGGCTATGTAGCCGTCAACCCGCAGGGCCGCGTACCGGCCTTGCGCACCGACGGTGGTGAGGTGCTGGTGCAGTCGCCGGCGATCATCGAGTACCTGGAAGAGGTTTATCCACAGCCTGCGTTGCTGCCGGCCACAGCCGAGGCACGGGCCAAGGTACGTGGGGTGGCGGCCATCATTGGTTGCGACATTCATCCGCTGCACAACGTCAGTGTGCTCAACCGGCTGCGCCAGGCCGGTCAGGATGAGGGGCAGGTCAACCAGTGGATCGGCCACTGGATCAGCCAAGGGCTCGCGGCAGTGGAGCAACTGATTGGCGATCACGGTTTCTGCTTTGGCGACACGCCTGGGCTGGCGGATGTGTACCTGATCCCGCAGTTGTACGCGGCCGAACGCTTCAACATCGACCTCGCCAGCTTCCCGCGCATCCTGCGGGTTGCCGCACTGGCGGCCGCGCACCCGGCGTTCGCCAAGGCCCATCCCGCCCAGCAGCCGGACAGCCCGGCTCAGTGAAGTGAACGGTTCGCCGCCGGAAGCTTGCCGATTCGCTCGGACAGTTTCAGGCGCTGGACCGGGTCTTCCGTCAGCAGTAACGCATGCTCCAGGTCGAAGCGCTCGGCCTGTGGGCAATCCAGATGATGGTAGAGCGAGGCGCGGGTCGTGTAGTCGCTCACCTGCACCGGGCCCAACTGCATGATGCGCTCTGCGTCGATCAACGCCGCCAGGTGGTTGTCGTTACTGATGTGCAGTTGGCGCAGGTTGCGTGACAGGCGTTGCAGCATCTGCAGCGGGCTGGCGCTGCGCAGGTGCTCGGCGGTCAGCGCCAAGTGCGGGCCGAACTGGCGCGCCAGCAATTCGCGGCAGTCGCTGGGGTACAGGCGCCGGCCGCCGCAGGGATCGAGCAGGTGGTCGGCACCCGGCACGCGCAGCAGTAAATGGCCAGGGAAGCCCACACCCTCCAGCGGTATGGACAGGCGCCTGGCCAGTTCCAACGCGAGGATGGCCAGGGTCAGTGGTTGGCCGCGGCGGCGCTGCAGTACCTTGTCCATCATCGCCGCATGGGGGCGCAAGGGGTGATATTCATCCTGCTGAAAGCCCAGCGCATTCAGCTGGCGCAGCAGTGGCTGGGCCAGTTCGCATAGTGGAAGCATCGGCAGGTTGGCGCTTATCTCGCGCTGCAGGTCGTGCAGCGCAGCAAGGCTGGCCGCGGGCTCGACACCCGGGTCGTGCTCGGCAGCAATCCACAATGCGGCTTCCAGCAGGTCGACAGGCTCGCGTTCCAGGCAGGCCAGGCAGGCTTGACGTGGCTTCATGGGGCATCTCCACACACGTTTGAGTATTAGCCGTGGCGCGTGGTTTCGTCCAGTGGTCCGGCGGCGGCGTCAAGGCTGAGGCCGTGCCTATACTGGAAGGAGCACCTCGTAGGGGAGCCGGTCGATGTTCGCGCTGATGCAAAGCACCCGTACCCAGTCACTGCACCTGTTCAATGACCCGCCTACGGGCCTGAAAGCCGTTGTGGCAATCCACAGTGAGCATTTGGGCCCGGCCATGGGGGGGTGCCGCTACCTGCCTTACGCCGATGACGAAAGCGCCATGACCGACGCGATTCGCCTGGCCCAGGGCATGAGCTACAAGGCAGCACTGGCCGGGTTACCGATGGGGGGGGGCAAAGCGGTGATCATGCGCAACCCGCATGTGGAAAACCGCGCCGCGCTGTTCGAGGCCTTTGGCCGCTTCATCGATACCTTGCATGGGCGCTTTATCATCGCCGTGGACAGTGGCACCTCGACCTTGGACATGGACTGCATTGCCCACAGCACGCCCTACGTGACCAGCACCACTGCATCGGGCGACCCATCGCCACATGCGGCGATGGGGGTGTTCGCGGGCATACGTGCCACAACCTCGTTCCGGCTGGGCAGCGATGACCTGAGAGGCTTGCGGGTAGCGGTGCAGGGGTTGGGCAATGTCGGTTATGCACTGGCGGAGCAATTGCATGCGGTGGGCGCGGAGCTGCTGGTCAGCGACCTTGACCCGGGGCGGGTGCGGCTGGCGATGGAGCAGTTCGATGCCAAACCGGTGACCAACGATGCGTTGATCAGTACCCCTTGCGATATCTTTGCACCCTGCGGCGTGGGCCCGGTACTGAACGGGCAGAGCGTGATGCAACTGCGTTGTGCGGCAGTGGCGGGGGCGGCCAACAACCAGCTGACGACCTTGCAGGTGGCAGACCAGCTGGAGTCGCGCGGCATATTGTATGCACCTGACTACGTGATCAATGCCGGTGGGCTGATCTATGTGGCACTCACCCACCGTGGCGAAGACCAAGGCACCATTACTGCGCACCTGGCGCGGATTCCTTCACGGCTGACCGAAGTGTTTGGCCATGCGCAGGCGGAGAAGCGTTCGCCGGCAAGGGTGGCGCAGATGT
Source organism: Pseudomonas sp. yb_2 (assembly GCF_043103905.1). Lineage (NCBI taxonomy): Bacteria > Pseudomonadati > Pseudomonadota > Gammaproteobacteria > Pseudomonadales > Pseudomonadaceae > Pseudomonas > Pseudomonas sp. yb_2. The sequence continues at coordinate 68,353 of NZ_JBICKH010000059.1, forward strand.
TGGCGGAGCGGTTGTTGTATGGCTGAAGGTTGATGATGGCGTGGTGGGCCACTTCGCGGGTAAACACGCACCCCTCCAGCGATATCATTCGGCAGCAGTACCCTCAAGCAATTCGGCCAGCGCATCCGGCTGGCTTTTGAACGCCCTGGCGAACACATCGCGGTTCTTCGCCATGTAGATACCGGCTTCCTCGACCTGCTGCTCGGTCAGCGACGGCACCGCCTTGTGCAGCACTTCGGCCAGGCGCTCGGCCAGTTCGAGCATCTTGTCGTGACGGTCTGCTTCGGCCTTATCCATGAACAAGCGCTCCGGGTCGCGGCTGCTGCGGTACACCACTTCGACGGCCATTCATCACCTCTATGCCTTTTTGCTGGTTGTGTTGCGGTTTACTGTATCTATATACAGTAATGGCAATACTGGTTGGTTCGCAAGCAGAAATTGTAGCGTGGCATAGACCGAGTGCTGCGGGTGCCTTTGCCTTGGTTTTTGCGGTGTTGCGGAGATCGAGCGCCGCCCGCGCGGCGCATCGCGAGCAAGCTCGCTCCTACATTTGTTTCGGGCCAGTATCGCCTGTGCCTGCGCGCGCGACCGCCTTGTTTGTCCCTCACGATATCGAGGTGAGCTCCAGGGCCATGCCTCAAGGTGCCTTGCGGCAATCGGTCGCCTTCCAAGACAGGGGCTTGGCCCTTTAACTGCATGGCACAAGCGTCACATCAGCGACGCATCATCCTTAAAGACGTATCGGGGAATGGAACATCGTGAACATCAAATGGGCAGAAAAACTGCGCAAGGGCCTGCACGGCTCGGCCGACTCGCTGGGCAACCTGTGCGTCGAGGCGTTCCATTACCTGGCGCTGTTCGGCATTGGCGCCATCACCGCCTACGCGGCGGTGGTGACGTTCCTGGACATGCTGGGCAAGGGCGGGATCAGTGTCGATGACATCCTGCTGTTGTTCATCTACCTGGAGCTGGGGGCGATGGTGGGGATCTACTTCAAGACCAACCACATGCCGATCCGCTTCCTGCTGTACGTGGCAATCACCGCGCTCACTCGCCTGCTGATCGGCGATGTTTCGCACCACAAGGCACCCGATGAAGGGCTGCTGTACCTGTGCGGCGGCATCCTGTTGCTGGCGTTCTCGATCCTGGTGGTGCGCTACGCTTCGTACCGCTACCCCTCGACCAAGGTGCTGGACGCCAACGGCAAGGCAGTGGAGGAGGGCAAGTAGCCCTCAATTGGCAACAAAATGGCGCGGCTCGTGGCGGGCGTCACGGGTCAGCGCGGCCAGCACTTGCAGGGGGTTCTGGCTGAGTTCGATCGCAAGGCCCAGGCGGATGCTGTCGATCACCCGTTGCAGGCGCACCGGGTCATTGCGTTGGGCCGGGGTGATGAGGCGCTTGGCGACCACGCCGGCGTCGTCGGACAGGGTCAGCATGATGCTGCCGTCGAGGTTGGCAATGCTCAGGTTCACCCGGTATTCGGGGGCGAATGCAGCACTGATTCGTTCGAATGGGTTGTTCATGGTCTTGCTTCTGCGGTGAGTGATGCAGAGGTTGACCGGGACGTTCGCATGTTGGTTCAGCGCCATTGATCGGCACAAACGAAAACGCCCGGCTCAAGGCCGGGCGTTTTGCATTGCCGATCAGGCGTCCGGGTCACTCAGTTCCAAGGCGCCGCGCTTGCTGCGCAGCTTGCCGTAGAAGTGCTCCAGCGCGTGATTGAGCTTGGTGGCGGCACCGTCGACTGCCTGGTCCAGCGAACTGGCGGTGTGGGTCACGGAAATCGGTTGGTGGCCTTTCGGGCGAGCCTCCATCTGGCAGCGTTTGTCATGCGGTCCGGGCTTGACGCCGTTCTCGTCGCGCAGGTGAACCTCGATGCGGGTGAGGTCTTCTTCGTAACGTTCCAGTGAGTTCTGCAGTGTGCTGCGGACCCATTGGTCGAGCCGGGCGTTACCGTCGAAATCGTTGCTGCTGTTGACCTGGATTTGCATGATTCAATCCTTATTCAGCTTGCTCGCATGGAGACGCGCCTAGGCCCTTGAGACCCTTGGAATTTCTGCGCCTCTTGACTCTAAGGTCAGGCAACTGCGGAATGAATTCAAGCCCTTTTTGAAAATAAATTTCTTGTTGCAGATTGTCTGACTGCGGCATGCCGTTCCGTCGGCCAATCGGCTGGCGGGTTCTGGGCTTTGCTTATGAGAATTGAAATCATTATTATTGCAGCCTTTAAAACGCCCGGACCCCGCCATGACGCGCAAAACCGCCGGCCTTCCCCTCAGCTATCGCCTGGCCGTGACATCCCGTAGCCTGGCGGCGCTGCTGGGCGGCTACTTGCTGGCGTCGATGGCCAGTGTCTGTATTGCCTTGGTGGCGCCGTTGCCAAAGGTCGATGCCACGCTCACCGGCCTGTTGCTGTCGTTCGTCTTCTACCTGCTGGCGTTCATCTGGTGTTTCGCCTGCCGCAGCGCCTGGCGTGCCTGGTTGGGCGTATTGGCGCCAAGCCTGCTGCTGGGCGTGATCAGCGGCGTTGCCTACTGGATGAAAAACCCATGAAAGAAGGCTTCCGCCAGGCAATGGCCTGGCTGCACACCTGGACCGGCCTGATCTTCGGCTGGCTGTTGTTCGCCATCTTCCTTACCGGCACGCTGTCGTACTTCAAGGAAGAAATCACTCATTGGTCGCAGCCTGAAGTGCGCAGCCATGCCCTGGACCCGATCAATAGCCTGGCAGTCGCTCAACGTTACCTGCAGGACAATGCAGGGCATTCGAGTACCTGGTTCATTCGCATGCCGAACGAACGGGAGGCCGCCTTGAGTGTGGGCTACCGCGACCCCAGTGGCGGCCCGCGTGGCTTCGTCAGGAAAACCCTCGATACCCAGACCGGCCAGCCGGTGGAAGCACGTGACAGCCGCGGTGGTGAGTTCTTCTACCGCTTTCACTTCCAGCTTCAGATGCCTTACCCGGTTGGCCGTTGGCTCTCGACGTTCTGCGCTTTCATCATGCTGCTGGGGTTGGTCACCGGCATCATTACCCACAAGAAGATCTTCAAGGAGTTCTTCACCTTCCGCCCTGGCAAGGGGCAGCGTTCCTGGCTGGACGGGCACAATGCCATCGGCGTGCTGGTGCTGCCGTTTCACCTGATGATCAGCTACAGCAGCCTGGTGCTGTTCATGTACATGGTGATGCCGGCGGGCATCATGGCCAGCTACGGCAATGACACCGACAAGTACTTCAACGACCTGTTTGGCCGCAACGATGCGCCCAAGGCGGCCCAGGTGGCCACGCCGCTGGTAGCGCTGCCGAGCCTGTACGCCAAGGTGCAGGAGCTGCAGCCGGGGGCGCGTGTCGGCAACATCCAGGTGCAGAACCCGGGCGACAGCAATGCCCGCGTTACCTTCACCCAATCGGCAGCCGACCACGTGGCTTATCGGCGTAGCGCCAACTGGACATTCGATGGGGCCAGTGGTGCGCTGTTGAGCCAAGGCAAGCCAGAGAGCGGGGTAATGATGACCGCCTTCAGTTTCGCCGGCCTGCACATGGGTAACTTTGCCGGGCCTTGGCTGCGCTGGCTGTACTTCTTCTTTGGCGTGGCCGGTACTGCGGTGATTGGTACCGGGTTGGTGATGTGGTTGGGCAAGCGCCAGCTCAAGCACGCCAAGAACGGGCATATGCCAGGTGAGCTGCGTTTGGTCGAAGTGCTCAATATTGCCAGCATGAGCGGCTTGTTGCTGGCGGTGGCGAGCTTCTTCTGGGCCAACCGCCTGGTGCCCATGGCTGTCGAAGGCCGCGCCGACTGGGAGGTCAATGCTTTCTTCATCGCCTGGGGCCTGTCGCTGGTGCACGCCGTGCTGCGTAGCGGGCGCAAGGCCTGGGGCGAGCAACTGGCGCTGGGGGCGCTGGCCTTCGCCCTGCTGCCGTTGCTCAATGGCCTGACGACTGACCGGGGCTTGAACCATTCGGTACTGGAGGGCGACTGGGCCATGGCCGGCTTCGATCTGACAGCCCTGGGGACCGGCCTGTTTCTGGCCTGGCTGGCTCGCAATATGCTGGTCAGCCCCACGCCCGTAGCCAAGCGCGCGGCACGTGCGACAAAAAAACCGAGCGTTGAAACGTTGGGGGCGAGCTGATGCTGGGTAACGCACTGATCGCCTTTGCAGGCTTCGTTGCCCTTTGCCTGGCGATGGAAAAGCATTTCAGCGACTTGCTTGGGCGCAAGCCGCGCCCGCGCCACTTGCACCTGTTGCGTTTTGCAGGTTGGCTGCTGCTGATACTGTCGCTGGTGCTCAGCGTGCACCAGCGTGGCTGGGCCCTCGGTCTGGTGGAGTGGACCGCGGTGATGATGGCCGGGGTAACACTGTGGGTGTTCGGCCTGCCGTACCAGCCTCGTCTGCTGCTGGGCCTGGCCGCCGTCAGCGTGGTGCTGGGCCCGATGCTCGCCGTGTTTGCCGTGTGACCCCCGTGAGCGAGCCAGGGGATATCATCGAGCCTCACGCTGACAGCGCAGGCGCACGTGCACGTTTCGTCCAGGTGTTCCAGGCCCAGCGTGCGCGTATGGAGGCGTTGGTAAGCCGTCGGGTCGGCTGCCGCGCCACCGCTTCGGACCTGGTCCAGGAATTGTTCCTTCGTTTCTGGCGTCGCCCCGAGGTCAAGGTCGAGGCGCTGGACACTTACCTGCTGCGTTGCGCGGGCAACCTGGCCATAGACCACCTGCGCAGCGAAAGTAGCCGCGAACGCGTGGCCGAAGCCGCTGTGCCGGTGAGCGAGGCGAGCCTGGCCCAGGCCCCTGAGCAGGCCGTGGAGGTCGACCACGACTTGCAGCGTATCGAGGCCACCTTGCGTGCCTTGCCCGAGCGCACCCGGCAGATCTTCCTGCTCAACCGCATTCACGGCTGTAAGTACAGCGAGATCGCCAAAGCCATGCAGCTGTCACAGAGCGCCGTGGAAAAGCATATGATGCGCGCCCTTGAAGCGTGCAAGGCGAGTGTTGCCGAGCCCGCGTCCACCCCACGCCGGCCAGGGAGCGCCCGTCGATGAGCCGTTTACCGCCGATCACCGAAGCGCAGTTCCAGGCTGCCCTGCAATGGTTCAACCGGATCAACGAGCAACCCCGGCAAGCCGAAGGCGCGGCATTCAAGCGCTGGTTGCTGGCCGACCCCGCACACCGCGCAGCCTACGAACAGGCCCAGGTGCTTTGGCAGAAAAGCGCCGCCCCGGCGGCGCGGCTGGCGGACGAAGAACAGGACGCCCTGCAGCGCTACCTCGATGCCATGGCCAGACCGCCGGCTGGTGGCGGGTGGCGGCGGGTGGCAGGGCTGGCGTTGGCAGCCTGCCTGGTGCTGGCCGTGGGTGTCGCCGGGGGCTGGCACCCGGGGTACTGGTTGCGGGACCTGCAGGCGGACTACAGCAGTACCGGGCAGATTCGCCAGGTGATTTTGGCCGACCAGTCTCAGGTGACGCTTGATGCAGGTAGCGCCATTGCGGTCGACTTCGCCCGGGGTGAGCGCCGTGTGCGGTTGCTGCATGGCGCGGCGTTCTTCGAGGTTACCCATACCGGTGAGCCGTTCCTGGTGGAAGCTGCCGGCGGCGAAGTGCGGGTGCTTGGTACCCAGTTCGAGGTGCGTGAACAAAGTGAGGGCGCCCAGGTGACGGTGCGCAGCGGGCGTGTGGGCGTCAGCCCCGCGCAGGGCACTGTGGCGCGAGAACTGACTGCCAACCAGCAGATGACCTACCGCGCAGGCAGGGTAGGCGACACCCTGGCGGTGGACAGTGACAACCGCCTGGCCTGGCGCCAGGGGTGGCTGAACTATTACCAGGTGCCGCTGGCGCAGGTGATCGAAGACCTTGGGCGATATTACCCGGGGCGTATCCTGTTGCTCGATGGTGACCTGGGGCAGCGCAAGGTCAGCGGAAGCTTCCCGGTGGCCGAGCCGCTGCTGGCGCTGGATTCGCTGGGCAAGGTGATGGGTTTTTCACGGCAGACCGTGTTGGGGCGTTTGACCCTGGTTCGGTAGTTGCCTGTGCCAGCCTCTTCACGGGTAACCCCCCCCCGTAGGAGCGGGTTTACCCGCGAAGAGGCCGCCACAGCAAAAATATTTCCAGGCACAGGTGAGGTAACAGCACGTGGCATCCGTGTAATGAGTGAAAGTGCGATTGATTCGCAATAATCACCCCCTCACAGGTCTGCGTCCATGAAGTTCTCCCCGCGTTGCGTCCCTCTCTGGTTCGGCCTTGCTGCGCTCCCGGCCTTCGCTGTCGCCCCCCTGGCAAGCGCGGCCGAGCAGCTGCAGGCCTATGCCTTCGCCCAGCCGGCCCAACCCTTGGCCCAGGCCCTGAACGCCTTCAGCCGTACCACTGGCCAGAGCGTGGTCTACACCCTCGAGCTGCCGGGCGTGCAAGCGCCAGCGCTGAATGGTCGGTTCAGCGCCGAGCAGGCGCTGCAACAACTGCTGGGCAACGCTGGGCTGGCCTGGCGCCGCGTCGACGCACGTACCCTGACCCTCGAACCAGCAGACACCTCCGGAGCCCTCAGCCTGCAGGCCACCACCGTGACCTCGCAACTGGACGACTACAGCTACCAGCCCCCGGCCAGCGCTTCGATCATGCGCGGCCAGGGCCCGAACCAGGACATCCCCCAGGCAATCAACGTGGTACCGGCCCAGGTCATCCGCGACCAGGCCCCGCGCAACCTCGATGATGCCCTGGCCAACGTCAGTGGCATTACCCAGGGCAACAACTTCGGCGGCACATCCGACACGGTTATGAAACGTGGCTTCGGCGACAACCGCGACGGCTCGATCATGCGCGATGGCATGCCCGTGGTGCAGGGTCGCAACCTCAACGCCAGCACCGAGCGGGTCGAAGTGCTCAAGGGCCCTGCCTCGCTGCTGTACGGTATCCAGGATCCGGGTGGGGTCATCAACGTGGTCAGCAAGCGTCCGCAGTTGCAGCAGTACAACGCCCTGACCGTGCGCGGCTCGACCTATGGCAGCGGCAAGAACGGCAGCGGTGGCGGGCTCGACAGCACGGGCGCACTGGGTGACAGCAACTTCGCCTACCGCCTGGTCGTCGACCACGAAGACGAGGACTACTGGCGTAACTACGGCGTGCACCGCGAATCGCTGGTGGCGCCGTCGCTGGCCTGGCTGGGCGAAGACACCCAGGTGGTGCTGGCCTACGAGCACCGTGAATTTCTCTATCCGTTCGACCGTGGCACCGCGTTCGGCAACAACGGCCACCCGCTGAACATCCCTGCCACGCGCCGCCTGGACGAGCCGTTCAACGACATGGAAGGGCGCTCCGACCTGTATCGCCTGGAAGTCGACCATCAGCTGGCCGATGACTGGAAGCTGCACTTCGGCTACAGCTTCAATCGTGAGACCTACGATGCCAGCCAGGTTCGCGTGACCGGCGTCAACGAAACCCAAGGCACGCTGACACGCAGCATCGACGGTACCCACAACGCCATGAGCCGTGACCAGTTCGTGACCCTGAGCCTCAATGGCAATGTCGAGCTGGCGGGGATGCAGCATGACCTGCTGTTCGGCATTGACCATGAAGACCGCAAGATCTTTCGCGGTGACCTGATTCGCCAGACACCACAGTCCACGTTCAGTTATCTGGACCCGGTCTACGGGCAGGAAGTGGAGGGCACCAACGTGCGAGCCAGCGACAGCGACCAGACCGACAAGCTGCGCACCGATGCGCTGTTCGTGCAGGACGCGCTGCACCTCGATGAGCACTGGATCCTTGTAGCAGGTGCGCGTTTCCAGCAGTACGACCAGTACGCTGGCCGCGGTCGCCCGTTCAAGGTCAATACCGACATCAGTGGCCAGGCCTGGGTACCTCACGCCGGTATCGTTTACAAAGTCGACGACCAGCTCTCGTTCTATGGCAGCTACAGCGAGTCGTTCAAGCCCAACTCGACCATCGCGCCGCTGACCGGCAATGTCGTGCTCGACTCCTCGGTGGCACCTGAGGAGGGCAAGGCGTGGGAGCTGGGCGCCAAGCTCGACATGCCAGGCCGCATCACAGGCACCCTGGCATTGTTCGATATCACCAAGCGCAATGTACTGGTCTCGAACTTTGACGCCGTCACAAGCGAGACGGTCTACAGCAATGCGGGTGAGGTCAGTTCACGCGGTGTGGAACTCGACGTGACCGGCCAGCTCAGCGAGCGCTGGAGCCTGATCGGCAGCTATGCACTGACCGATGCCAAGGTCACCAAGGACCCTGATCTTGAGGGCAATCGCCTGCAGAACGTGGCCCGCCACAGCGGCTCGCTGTCGGCGGTGTATGACTTTGGCAGCCTGTTCGGGAGTGACCGGCTGCGCTTCGGTGCCGGCGCCCGTTATGTGGGCGAGCGTTCGGGTAACGCGACCAATACCTTCGACCTGCCGAGCTATACCGTTGCCGATGCGTTTGCCACTTATGAAACCAAACTCGACGAACACAACGTGCGCCTGCAACTGAACGTGAAGAACCTGTTCGACAAGGTGTATTACAGCTCGGCGGTGAACCAGTACTTTGTGGCGATTGGCGATGCGCGGCAGGTCAGTTTGTCGAGCACCTTCGAGTTTTAGGCAAATGGGGCCGCAGAGCGGCCCCGGTTTCAGATGAAAAAGGCCTTGCGGTATTCGCCAGGTGTGGCCCCCAGGGCTTGGCGAAACCGGTTGCTGAAATGGCTGGCACTGGCAAACCCGCACAATAAGGCAATCTCCCCCAGCGGCATTACTCCCAGCCGCAACAACTGGCACGCCCGGTGCAGCCGCCGGGCCAGCAGATACTGGTGCGGCGGGAGCCCGAAACTGGCGCGGAACATGCGCGCAAAGTGGTATTCGGACAGATTGCAGCGCAGCGCCAGCTCGTCCAGGGTGATGGGCTGGTCCAGGTGTGCCTCGAGGTAGTCGACCAACTGCCGGCGCAGGTTTGGCGCCAGCCCGCCTTTCAGGCGCAGGCCTTGGCGCAACCCGACCTGGCTGAGCAGCGCATGGTCCACGATCTCGTGCGCCAGGCTGCTGGCCAGCAGGCGCTCGCCGGGCTCGTCCCAGTCCAGCTGGATCAATTGACGAAAGCGGCCAGCCTGCTGCGGGTCGTCCAGAAAGGTCGCTTCCTGCAGTTGCAGCTCGCGCGGTTCCCGGTCGAGCAGGCGTACACAGCCCAGGGCGAACTGTGCCTCGCTGACATACAGGTGTGCCAGGCGGATCGCGCCATTGACGACCCAGTTCGATTCCTGCCCGGCCGGCATCACGCACAGCTTGTCGGGCGCACCTTTGTCGGCCGGGCGCTGGCGGCGGAAGGTGCCGGTGCCGTCGGCGATGTAGCACGACAAGGTGTGATGGCTAGGCGCCTGGTAGTCGCGCGCATCGTCACGGTTGCTCCACAACGCCGCCGCCAGTCCGTCGCCCAGGTGCGCGCTCAGCTCCAGCCTGGCATTGGGCGAGGCATGCATGGCGTTGAACACTTGCAACTGGGTGAGTGGCGTCATGGGCGGGTCCTCTTGCCTGCCATCCTACTGCGCCCTGGATCGAGTGACAGCTACCGGCGCAAGAAAAGCGCAAGTTTGTGCAAGCAGCCAGAGGCCGATCGCAAGAACACTGGTGATCCCTGTAGGAGCGGGTTTACCCGCGAAGCGCCGGGCACCGATTTCCAAAGGCCCAAGGAACCGCCACCATGAACCTGTCACTCTACCTGCTCACCGTCCTGATCTGGGGCACCACCTGGATCGCCCTGAAACTCCAGCTAGGCGTGGTCGCGATCCCGGTTTCGATCGTCTACCGCTTCGCCCTGGCCGGCCTGATCCTGTTTGCTTTCCTGTTGATTACCCGCCGGCTGCAACCCATGAACCGCCGTGGCCACCAGATCTGCCTGGCCCAGGGCCTGTGCCTGTTCTGCGTCAACTTCATCTGCTTCCTCAGCGCCAGCCAGTGGATCGCCAGCGGCTTGATCGCGGTGGTGTTCTCAACCGCCACACTGTGGAACGCGCTTAACGCCCGCATTTTCTTCGGCCAGAAAATCGCCGGCAATGTGCTTGGCGGTGGTGCCTTGGGCCTGCTTGGCCTGGGCCTGCTGTTCTGGCCGGAGCTGTCGCATCACGCAGCCAGCCGCGAAACCCTGTACGGCCTTGGCTTGGCCCTGTTGGGTACGCTGTGCTTCTCGGCCGGCAACATGCTGTCGAGCATGCAGCAGAAGGCCGGGCTCAAGCCGATGACGACCAATGCCTGGGGCATGGTCTATGGGGCGGTGATGCTGGCGGTGTTCTGTGTGGTCAGCGGCGTGCCGTTCAGCATGGAGTGGAATGCGCGCTATATCGGTTCACTGCTGTACCTGGTGGTGCCGGGGTCGGTGATTGCCTTTACTGCCTACCTGACCTTGGTCGGGCGCATGGGCCCGGAGCGGGCAGCTTACTGCACGGTGCTGTTCCCGTTGGTGGCGTTGAATGTGTCGGCGGTGGCCGAGGGTTACCAATGGACGGCGCCGGCCTTGCTCGGCTTGGTGGCGGTGATGGCGGGGAATGTGCTGGTGTTTCGCAAGCCCCGGGCCAAGGTGGCTGGGGGTGTTGTGGTAGCCAAATAGGTGATGGGTTGCCTGGGCCGGCCCTTTCGCGGGTAAACCCGCTCCTACAGGGTGCACACCCTTTGTAGGAGCGGGTTTACCCGCGAAGAGGCCGGCACACGCACTCCAAAACGGTCAGCCCTTCCACACCTGCGGGTTCACCAGGTCCCGCGGCCGCTCGCCCAGCAGCGCCGCACGCAGGTTGTCGATCGCCCGGTTGGCCATGGCCTCACGGGTTTCGGCAGTGGCCGAGCCAATGTGCGGCAAGGTCAGCGCATTGGGCAGCTTGAACAGCGGCGAGTCGCTCAGCGGTTCTTTCTCGTACACATCCAGGCCTGCGCCGCGAATGGTGCCCGCCTGCAGCGCCTCGATCAGCGCCGCCTCATCCACCACCGGCCCACGGGCAATGTTGATCAGGAACGCACTCGGCTTCATCAGCTTCAGCTCGCGGCTGCTGATCAGCTTGCGGGTGGCATCGGACAACGGCACCACGATGACCACGAAGTCGGCTTCGGCCAGCAACTGATCCAGGCTGCGGAACTGCGCGCCCAGCTCCTTCTCCAGCGCGGTCTTGCGGCTGTTGCCGCTGTACAGGATCGGCATGTTGAAGCCGAAACGGCCACGGCGTGCCACTGCTGCACCAATGTTGCCCATGCCGACGATGCCCAGGGTCTTGCCATGCACATCGCTGCCGAAGTGGGCCGGGCCCACGGTGGCCTGCCAGTTGCCGGCCTTGGTCCAGGCATCCAGCTCGGCGGTGCGCCGGGCGCAGCCCATGATCAGCGAGAAGCCCAGGTCGGCGGTGCTTTCGGTCAGCACGTCGGGGGTGTTGGTCAGGGCGATGCCGCGCTCGTTGAAGTAGTCGAGGTCGTAGTTGTCATAGCCGACCGAGACGCTGGACACCACCTCCAGCCTGGCCGCGCCTTCAAGCTGCGCCCGGCCGAGCTTGCGACCAACGCCGATCAGACCATGGGCTTCAGGCAGGGCTTCGTTGAACTGGGCGCTGATGTCGCCGAGCTTGGGGTTGGGCAGGATCACGTTGAAGTCTTGCTGCAGGCGTTCGGCCATGGCCGGGGTGATACGGCTGAAGGCCAGGACGGTCTTTTTCATCGGGCAACTTCTCTGCAAGGCGGGGTGGGGCTGTGCTGGTCCCTTCGCGGGCAAGCCCGCTCCTACGGGGGGCGCGGTGCCTTGTAGGAGCGGGCTTGCCCGCGAAGGGGCCTGAACAGGCGAAATCAATGGTTAGCAACCTACCATTGTCCGCCCCCGCATTGCAGCAGCTTTTTAGTTGGCGATCAGCACCTGATGGGTTTTCAGGTCTGCCTCATGAGCGGCAAGAATCTCTGGCAGCGAGTTTCGCAGGTACTCGACCCAGGTCTTGATCTTGGCATCCAGATACTGCCGCGATGGATAGATGGCATACAGGTTCAGCTCCTGCAGGCGATATTCGGGCAGCACCCGTACCAGGCTACCGTCCCGCAGGCCCTCGATAGCCGAATAGATCGGCAGCACGCCTACGCCCATGCCACTGCGGATCGCAGTCTTCATGGCATCGGCGGTGTTCACCATGAACGGCGAACTGGTGATGTTGACCATCTCTTGGCCTTCCGGGCCATCGAACAGCCACTTCTCCAGCGGTATCACCGGGCTGACCATGCGCAGGCAGGCGTGCTTGAGCAGGTCGGCAGGCTTGTGCGCCACGCCATGCTGGGCGATGTAGGCGGGCGAGGCACAGACAATGCTGTAGGTGATGCCCAGGCGCTGCGAAACGAACCCCGAGTCGGGCAGTTCGGTGGCCAGCACGATGGAGACGTCATAACCCTCGTCGAGCAGATCGGGCACGCGGTTGGCCATGGTCAAATCGAAGGTCACGTCCGGGTGCGTTTCGCGGTAGCGGGCGATGGCATCGACCACGAAGTGCTGGCCGACCCCAGTCATCGAATGCACCTTCAACTGCCCGGCCGGGCGCGCATGGGCGTCGCTGGCTTCGGCCTCGGCTTCTTCGACGTAGGTAAGAATCTGTTCGCAACGCATCAGGTAACGCTTGCCGGCTTCGGTCAGCGCAATGCGGCGGGTGGTACGGTTGAGCAGCCTTGTTTGCAGATGGGCTTCCAGGTTGGAGACCGCCCGCGACACGTTCGCGGTGGTCGTATCCAGTTGCGCCGCAGCGGCAGTGAAGCTGCCGAGTTGGGCTACGCAACTGAAAGCACGCATGTTTTGCAGGGTGTCCATGGGTCACTCTCGAGGTAGAGGACAAAATTGTGTCACGAAGTAACTTGGAAAAGAGAAAAAGTTGCCTTCGACCAAAGGCGGATTATCGCTGTTTTGGTAACAAAGATTCGCAGGAATCTGTGCTTATCGCCAGTGCTGCTGCCCCCTAGAATTGCCCGGCCCCTTCACCTCTTCCTCGGGAAATCGCAGCTGTGCCGCGTCGCATCATCAGAACGCTCAAGGCGTTCAGTGCCTGTGCCCTTGCCCTCACCTTGAGCGGCTGTATCGGAACCTGGGGCATTGCCCCGCAAAGCAAGACGCTGCAAGCCAATACCTTGACCACCGACGCGGCCATTCGCGAAGCCGCGACCGACGCTCACTGGCCCGACCAGCAGTGGTGGCACGCCTATGGTGACCCTCAGCTGGACCGCTGGGTTACCCTGGCCGTGGCCGGTAGCCCAAGCCTGGCCATGGCTGCGGCGCGGGTGCGCGAAGCCAAGGCCATGGCCGGTGTGGTCGAGTCGGCGGAAAAACTCCAGGCCAACGGCCAGGCCACGCTCAAGCGCCACAACTGGCCGGAAGACCAGTTCTATGGCCCTGGCGCGCTGTCCGGTGCCAACACCTGGGACAACAACGCTGCCATCGGCTTCAGCTACGCCCTTGACCTGTGGGGCCGTGAACGCAATGCCAGCGAGCAGGCCGTGGACCAGGCGCACATGAGCGTGGCCGAAGCCCGCCAGGCGCAGCTGGAACTGCAGAACAATGTGGTGCGTGCCTACATCCAGTTGAGCCTGCATTTTGCCCAGCGCGATATCGTCAAGGCCGAACTGGAACAGCAGGAGCAGATCCTGGCCCTGGCCAAGCGCAGGCTGGATGCCGGCATCGGCACCCACTTCGAAGTCAGCCAGGCCGAAGCGCCGCTGCCGGAAACCCACCGCCAGCTCGACAGCCTGAACGAAGAGATTGCCCTGACCCGCAACCAGCTGGCGGCACTGGCAGGCAAGGGCCCGGGCGAAGGCGCCCAGTTGCAGCGCCCGACCCTGGCGCTGGCTGCACCGCTGAAGCTGCCGTCGAACCTGCCGGCCGAATTGGTTGGCCAGCGCCCCGACGTAGTTGCCAGCCGCTGGCAGGTGGCCGCGCAGGCGCGGGGTATCGACGTCGCCCACGCCGGCTTCTTCCCCAACGTCGATCTGGTCGGCAGCCTGGGCTTCATGGCCACCGGCGGTGGCCCGCTGGAATTCCTGACCGGGCGCAAGTTCAACTACAACGTCGGCCCGGCCATCAGCCTGCCGATTTTCGACGGTGGCCGTTTGCGCTCGCAGCTGGGCGTGGCCTCCGCCGGCTATGACGTGGCCGTGGCCCGCTACAACCAGACTGTGGTCGGTGCGCTGAAAAACATCTCTGACCAGTTGATCCGCCGCGAGTCGATGAAAGAACAGTCGCACTTCGCCGCCGAATCGGTTGCTGCCGCACAGAAAACCTACGACATCGCCATGGTCGCGTTCCAGCGCGGCCTTACCGACTACCTGAACGTACTCAACGCGCAGACCTTGCTGTTCCGCCAGCAGCAGGTGCAGCAGCAGGTGCAGGCCGCCCGCCTGATTGCCCATGCCGAGCTGGTCACCGCCCTGGGTGGTGGCCTGCAGGCTGGTCAGGATGTGCCGAAAGAGGAACGCCAGGCAGCACCGAAGACCCCGGCCACCCTGGCCATTTTCGACAAGAAGCCGGATAACGCCGAATGAGCACTTCCAGTTTGCCCGTGCGCTGGCTGCAAAGCCTGGAATGGCGCCGGGGCTTCTTTGCCTGGGCACGCACCGACGGCGTGACCTGGGTGTACATCTTCAAGGTGCTGGCTGCCGCGTTCATTACCTTGTGGTTGGCCATGCGCCTGGAGCTGCCGCAACCGCGCACGGCCATGATCACCGTGTTCATCGTCATGCAGCCGCAAAGCGGGCATGTGTTCGCGAAAAGCTTCTACCGGGTGCTCGGTACCCTGGCGGGTTCGGCGATGATGGTGGCGCTGATCGCCATCTTCCCGCAGAACACCGAGCTGTTTCTGCCCAGCCTGGCCCTGTGGGTGGGCCTGTGCTCAGCCGGTGCCATGCGCTACCGCACCTTCCGCGCCTATGGTTTCGTGCTGGCTGGCTACACCGCAGCGATGATCGGCCTGCCGGTGCTGCAACACCCCGACCAGGCGTTCATGGCAGCGGTATGGCGGGCGCTGGAAATCGCCCTGGGTATTCTGGTGTCGACCTTCGTCAGTGCCGCGATCCTGCCGCAGTCGGCCAGTGCCGCAATGCGCAACGCCCTGTACCAGCGCTTTGGCGTGTTTGCCGGGGTGGTGGTGGAAGCCCTGCGTGGCGACAGTCAAAAGGACCGCTTCGAGAGCAGCAACGTGCGCTTCGTGGCAGAGGCCGTGGGCCTCGAGAGCCTGCGCAACGTCACCGCTTTCGAAGACCCGCATATGCGCCGTCGCAGTGGCCGGCTGGTGCGCATGAACAGCGAGTTCATGGCCATCACCACCCGCTTCAATGCCTTGCACCGCTTGCTGGAGCGCCTGCGTGCCCGTGGCCCGCTGCAAATTGTCAGCGCTATCGAACCGGGCCTGAATACCCTGGTGGAGTTGCTGCAGCCCTATGTGGGCCGGGCGTTGACTGACGCCGATGCGCTGCGCCTGACCCTGGAGCTGGCCGCCTACAAGGAAGGCCTGCAGGCCCAGGTGCGGGGGCTGCGGGCGGAGTACCTGGCAACGGACCCCAGCGAATCCGACCTGCTCGATTTCCATACCGCGTTCGAGCTGCTGTACCGCTTCGTCGACGAGATGTTGAGCTACGCCGAAACCCATGCCTCGCTGGCCGCGCACAAGCATGAGCGCGAGCAGTGGGACGAACCCTACGTGGCGCAGACCAGCTGGCTGGTATCGCTGGCGGCCGGTGTGCGCGCTTCGGCAGTGCTGTTGCTGCTGGGCAGCTACTGGCTGCTCAGCGATTGGCCCAGCGGCGCCATGATGACCCTGATCGCCACGGTCACCGTATGCCTTTCTGCAGCGTCACCCAACCCCAAGCGCATGTCGTTCCAGATGGCTTGCGGCACGGCCATCGGCGCTTTTGTCGGCTTCTTCGAAACCTTCTTCGTGTTCCCCTGGATCGACGGTTTCCCGCTGCTGTGCATGGTGCTGGCGCCCGTGTTCGTGCTGGGCGCTTTTCTTTCGTCGCGCCCTGCCTACGCCGGTTATGGCATTGGCCTGCTGGTGTTCTTCGCGATTGGTTCGGTGCCGAACAACCTCACCGTTTATGACCCGTACACCTTCATCAACGACTACATCGGCATGGTGATCGGCATGTTCGTCTGTGCCGCCGCCGGGGCGATCATCCTGCCGCCCAACAGCCGCTGGTTGTGGAGCCGCCTGGAGCAGGCGTTGCGCGAGCAGGTGCTGTTCGCCATCAGCGGCCGCCTGCGCGGCCTGGGCTCGGCCTTCGAAAGCCGCACCCGCGACCTGCTGCACCAGGCCTATGGCCTGGCGGCCGGCAAGCCGCAGGTGCAGAGCCAGCTGATGGGCTGGATGTTCACCGTGCTGGAGATCGGCCACGCCGTCATCGAGCTGCGCAAGGAGCAAGCCCGCGCCCCGGTGCACCCGGCCTATGCCGAGTCGCAGCCGTGGCGCCAGGCAATCCGTGTCATGGGCCGTGCGCTGACCCGGCTGTTCCTGCAGCCCAGCGCCAGCAACCACGAGCGCGCACTGGTGGCCGTGGACCACGCCATCGCCCGCGTGCAGGCCACCGATGAGCCATTCGCCCGGCACTTCGACACCTCGGTGCTGCGCCGCGTGCAAAGCTACCTGCACTTCATCCGTACTTCCCTGCTGGACCCACAGTCGCCACTGGCACCGGCGAAAGGATTGCACCATGCCCCGTGAGATCGCCTTCCATGGCGTGTACATGCCCACCATGACCTTGATGTTCCTGTTTGCCCTGGGCCTGGCCTGGGGCCTGGACCGGTTCATTGCCAGCCATGATGGCTACCGCTTCTTCTGGCACCCGGCGCTGCTGCGCCTGAGCCTGTTCGTCTGCTTGTTCGGCGCCATGGCGCTGACTGTCTACTGGTGAGAATCCTTCGATGAAAAAGTTCTTCAGCCTGATCGCCACCCTGCTGGTGCTGGTCGCTGCCGTGGCCATCGGTCGCCAGTTGTGGCTGCACTACATGACCACGCCATGGACCCGTGATGGCCGTGTGCGTGCCGACATCATCAACGTCGCAGCCGACGTGCCCGGCTACGTGGTGGATGTACCGGTCAAGGACAACCAGCGGGTGAAGAAGGGCGACCTGCTGATCCAGATCGACCCTGAGCACTACCAGTTGGCCGTCGACCAGGCCAAGGCACTGGTCGCCTCGCGCAAGGCCACCTGGGAAATGCGCAAGGTCAATGCCAAGCGCCGTGCCGACATGGACAACCTGGTGATTTCCAAGGAAAACCGCGACGACGCCAGCAACATCGCCAATTCCGCCCAAGCCGATTATCAACAAGCCCTTGCCGAGTTGGCCGCAGCCGAGCTGAACCTCAAGCGTACGCACATCGTGGCGACGGTTGACGGCTATGTGACCAACCTGAATATCCACAAGGGCGACTATGCGCGTACCGGCGAAGCAGTGATGGCGGTGGTCGACGAGAATTCGTTCTGGGTTTACGGGTTCTTCGAGGAGACCAAGCTGCCGCATGTGAAGGTGGGGGACCAGGCCGAATTGCAGATGATGAGCGGCGAGCGCCTCAAGGGGCATGTGGAGAGCATTGCCCGCGGCATCTACGACCGTGACAACCCACAGAGCCGCGAGCTGATCGCCGACGTGAACCCCACCTTCAACTGGGTGCGGCTGGCGCAGCGGGTGCCGGTGCGCATTCACATCGATGAAGTGCCGGAAGGGTTTTTGCTGGCGGCGGGGACGACGTGTACGGTGGTAGTCAAGCCTGGCGAAGGTTGACCTTCGCGACCATCCCGGCCTCCCGCATCATCTGTGGGAGCCCTGCTGATGCATGCGTATTAGCCAGTCGGCTCAATCTGCGGCAGCCTCTTGCAGCAACTGGTCCCAATCGTCCGGTGGGTTGCCGCTATGCAACATCTTTTGAAAGACCTTGTAAGCATCGTCGCTACTTTCATAGGCCCGCTTGCTCGACTCGTCATTGACCCAGGCCAGCACGATGATCCTGCTGGGGGTGTGGTAGCGGAAGAACAACCGGTACTGCTGGAAGAACTTTGCTCTGAACCAGTGCTTGTGGTCACCGCCAAGTGTTGTCCCTTGCCGGTATTCGGGTTTGGTCGGGTCTTGAGGGATTACATCGAACGCCAACCGCCGGATGGCGGCCAGCCTTTTAAAGGTATTTCTTTTCGTATAACCCGTTGGGTCTTTGTCCCGTTGAGCCTCGACTTGAGCGCTTAGCGCGTCCAGTTTGGCCAGGAACAGCGGGTGGGCAATTACAGTCCATCCATGAATAACCAGAGGCTTCCTGCTCGCATCACTCATTCATCGTCCGCCGACAGAGGTTGATCCAGGTCGACCTCCGCGTCGCCGACAAGCTTGTCGAGGCGCGCGATGAGGCCAGCATCGACAACCTGCAGCCGTTGAGGGTTGGTAGCGATATCGTGTGCCAGGAAATCCAGAAATTTGCCCAGTACCGGATCGTCCTCGGTTGCCTCTGCGCGGGTGAGTATCACCCCACCGTCGGGGCGAATCGAGTAATGGATCTTGTCACGTTTTTTCAAGCCCAAGGCGCGCCGCACCGTTTCGGGAACAGTGGTTTGATAGCGATCGGTCAGCGTGGACTCGACGTCGAAGGTGGCAGCCATGAGTAATGTCCTGTGGGTGACAGCGATACAACTCAAGGTAATGCGATTGCATTGCCTTGTCAATGCAGGTGCATTACCACGGTGATGAGCGGTCAGGCAGAGCCCACCAACACTGGCATGTCTACCCGGTCAATCACCTTCGCGCTGATTGACGGGTCCAGCAACCGCCCCAACCGCGACAGGTGGCGGTGGCCCATGATGATCAGTTCGCAGTTCAATTCCCGCGCTTTGGCCACAATCGCTTCAACCGGCAGCCCGGCCACCA
The DNA here is from genome assembly GCF_043103905.1 of Pseudomonas sp. yb_2. Taxonomy (NCBI): domain Bacteria; kingdom Pseudomonadati; phylum Pseudomonadota; class Gammaproteobacteria; order Pseudomonadales; family Pseudomonadaceae; genus Pseudomonas; species Pseudomonas sp. yb_2. Next base: position 87,220 of record NZ_JBICKH010000059.1, read on the forward strand.
TGCAGCCCTGGCTGGCGAAGCCGGCTTGCTGCAGTTCGCGCACGGCCTCGGCTACGGCGTGGTCGGCATGCTGCTGTTCCTGGCAGGCGGCGGGGTATTCTTCCAGTTCCTCGGCGGTGTAGGGTGCAGGTTGCTCATGCACGGCGAAGGTGGAATCGATGGCCAGCAGCACGTGCAGTTCGTGTTCGCCGGGGCGGCAGTAGCGGCGGGCGAGGGTGAGCAGGGTGCTGGAGGCGGGGGAGGCGTCGATGGCGATCAGGACGGGGCTGGGCATTGGAATCCTTGGCAGAGGCTGGCTTGTGTGGCTGCAGGATCGGCCCTTTCGCGGGCATGCCCGCTCCCACAGGTGTGTCGCACAACATTCGGGAATTGTGGGGGGCCTGTGGCAGCGGGCGCGCCCGCGAAAAGGCCAGACCTGCCAATGCTTCATTTAAGGCCGAATACGCCCAGTGAATAAATGCCCCACCACGCAAGAGCGCATTGCGTCTGATGCAATCCACCAACCTGCTACCATCGCGTTTCCCGCAGCTGTAACGGAAAACGGCCATGCAACTCCCGGACATGAACCTGCTCGTCGCCCTCGATGCCTTGCTCGACGAGGGCAGCGTGGTGGGCGCAGCGCAGCGCATGAACCTGAGCCCGGCGGCCATGAGCCGGACATTGGGGCGTATCCGCGATGCCTTGGGTGACCCGATCCTGGTGCGCGCCGGCCGTGGCCTGGTGCCTACGCCCCGTGCGTTGGCCCTGCGCGAGCAGGTGCATGGCCTGGTGGAGCAGGCCGGGCAGGTGTTCCGCAGCCGTGACGATGTCGACCTAGTTAACCTGGACCGTGCCTTCAACATCCGCACCAATGATTTGTTCATTGCCCTTTACGGCGCCCAGCTGCTGCGCATGATGCTGGCCCAGGCGCCGCGTACGGTGTTGCGGTTTGTCCCGGAGGGCAGTGGTGACGATGATGCAGTGCTGCGCAACGGGCATATCGACCTGATCATCAGCTCGGCCATTGAACTGGGCCCGGAAATCAAGGTGCAGAGCCTGTTCAATACTTACTTTGTAGGCCTGGCGCGTGTGGGCCACCCTATCTTCGATGCCCCGATCACCCCTGAGCGTTTTGCCGCCTACCCGCAGATCAGCGTGTCTCGACGCGGCCGTGCCAACGGGCCGATCGATGTGGCGTTGGCCAACCACAAGGTGGAGCGGCGCGTGGCCCTGATCACCACCAGCTTCCACTCGGCGATGTTCTCGCTGCCGGATTCGGACCTGATCCTGCCGATACCCGCCAATATCCTCAACAGTGTGCAGCGGTTGAAGTTGCCATTGCGCTCGTTCGAGATCCCAGTGCCGTTGGAGACGGTCAATGTAATGCAGGCGTGGCACCCGCGCTTCGACAACGACCCCGCGCACCGTTGGTTGCGCCAGACGTTGAAAGCGTGTGGCCGCATCGATCCGTGATTCAGGCATGGATTGCGTCTGACGCAATATAAAACTACCGACAAGTCAGTTTTCGTCAGCATTCGACCTTCTTAAACTTGCCCCAGCCCTGAAATTGTTGCTGGAGATGTATTCTCATGACTTCCCTGACGGCGCCCTCTGCGGCGCTGGCCGCCGCACCCGCGCCGGCCGCGCCTGCGCAGACGGCGTTTGGCCTGCAGGTGGTGGTCGGGCTGTTCGGTGTGTTGCTGGCTGTGCTGTGCGCCGGCCTCAACGAGTCGGTAACCAAGATTTCCCTGGCCGATATCCGCGGCGCCATGGGCATCGGTGCCGACGAAGGTGCCTGGTTGCTGGCGGTATACAGCGCCGCTTCGGTCTCGGCCATGGCCTTTGCGCCGTGGCTGGCCACGACCTTCTCGCTGCGGCGCTTCACCATGAGCGCAGTGGGTCTGTTCGCCGTGCTTGGCCTGCTGCAACCGTTCGCCCCCAACCTGCACAGCCTGATGTTGCTGCGCGTACTGCAGGGCTTTGCCGCTGGCGCCTTGCCGCCGATGCTGATGAGCGTGGCCCTGCGCTTTCTGCCGCCAGGTATCAAGGTCTATGGCCTGGCCTGCTACGCCCTGACCGCCACCTTTGGCCCCAACCTCGGCACGCCGCTGGCGGGGTTGTGGACCGAATACGTCGGTTGGCAATGGGCGTTCTGGCAGATCATCCTGCCCTCGCTGCTGGCCATGGTCTGCGTAGGCTGGGGGCTGCCGCAGGACCCGCTGCGCCTGGAGCGTTTCAAACAGTTCGACTGGCGGGGCGTACTGCTGGGCCTGCCCGCCATCAGTTGCACTGTGCTGGGCCTGTCGCTGGGCGACCGCTGGGGTTGGTTCGACTCGCCGCTGATCTGCTGGCTGCTGGGCGGTGGCCTGCTGTTGCTGGTGTTGTTCATGTACAACGAGTGGTCCGAGCCGTTGCCGTTTTTCCAGTTGCGCTTGTTGCAGCGGCGCAACTTGAGTTTCGCCCTGGTGACCCTGGCCGGCGTGCTGGTCGTGCTTTCGGGTGTGGGCAGCATCCCCTCGGCCTACCTTGCGCAGATCCAGGGCTACCGCCCGGCGCAGACCAGCCCGTTGATGATGCTGGTGGCCATGCCGCAACTGATCGCCCTGCCGCTGACGGCGGCACTGTGCAACATCCGCGCAGTGGACTGCCGCTGGGTGCTGGGCATTGGCCTGGCGATGCTGGCGGTGTCCTGTGTTGGCAGCAGCCTGCTGACCAGCGAGTGGATCCGTGGCGACTTCTACCCGTTCTACCTGCTGCAGGTGTTCGGCCAGCCGATGGCAGTGCTGCCGTTGCTGATGCTGTCCACCAATGGCATGACCCCGCAGGAGGGCCCGTTCGCCTCCAGCTGGTTCAACACCGTCAAGGGCCTGGCCGCCGTCATCGCCGGTGGCCTGCTGGATGTTCTTGGCACCCTGCGCCGGCACTTCCATTCCAATCACTTGGTGGACAGCCTGGGCAACGCCCCGCTGGTCGACGGCAACGCCGCCGGCCTGGCCAAGCGCATTCACGACCAGGCGCAGGTATTGACCTCAGCTGACCTCTATCTGGTGCTGGCCTGTATCGCCGTGGCCCTGATCTGCCTGATTCCTTTCGTGCCTACCCGGGTCTATCCGCCGCGTGCGGTGGCTTGAACCCTGGATGATTTCGAGAACCATTGAAATGACCAACAACCGCAAAACCCTTTTCATCGGCTCGGTGCTGGCCGTGGCCGTCCTGGCCGGCATCGTCGGCCCCTGGATGTTTGGCAGCGATCACCGCCAGAGCACCAATGACGCCTATGTGACCGCCGACTACACCGTGGTCGCGCCCAAAGTCGCCGGTTTCATCAAGCAAGTGCTGGTGGAAGACAATCAGCAGGTCACAGCTGGCCAGTTGCTGGCGACCATCGACTCGCGTGACTACCAGGCCGCGCTGGATGCTGCGCAGGCGCAGTTGCTGGTAGCCCAGGCACAAAGCGCCGATGCCCGCGCCACGCTTGAACGCCAGGACGCGCTGATTGCCCAGGCCGAAGCGGCAGTGAAGGCGGCCCAGGCTGAGGTGGCGTTCGCCGACCATGAAGTCAATCGCTACAGCCGCCTTGCCGAGCAGGGCGCGGGTACCGTGCAGAACGCCCAGCAGGCGCGCAGCGCTGTCGATCAAGCCCGTGCTCGCCTGGCCAACGCTCAAGCTGCGCGGGTGGCGGCGCGCAAGCAGGTGGACATCCTCACGGCTCAAGTGGCCAGCGCCGATGGCCAGCTCAAGCGTGCCGAAGCAGGCCTGGAAAAGGCCCAGCTCGATCTGTCCTACACCCGCATCACAGCGCCGGTGGACGGTATGGTCGGCGAACGCGCCCTGCGCGTGGGGGCCTACGTCAACCCGGGCGCTCGCCTGCTGTCGGTGGTGCCGTTGCAGCAGGCCTATGTGGTCGGCAACTTCCAGGAAACCCAGCTGACCCACGTACAGCCGGGCCAGCCGGTGCGCATCAGCGTCGACACCTTCTCCGGCGAAACCCTGCAAGGCCATGTGCAAAGCATTGCCCCGGCTACCGGCGTCACCTTCGCCGCAGTCAAGCCAGACAACGCCACCGGCAACTTCACCAAGGTGGTGCAGCGCATTCCGGTCAAGATCGTTCTCGATGATGGCCAGCCACTGCTCACCCGCCTGCGTGTGGGCATGTCGGTCGAAGCCACCATCGACACGCGTGGCGACAAGCTGGACGGCAAAGAGGTAAGCGCGCGATGAAACCGGGATTACGCTTGAGCCCTTTGCTGCTGGCTGTGCTGCTGACCGGTTGCACCCTGGGCCCGGATTTCCAGCGCCCAGATAGCCAGGCCCCGCAGCAGTGGGCGCCGCTGCAAGGCGAGGCAGCGGCCAGTCAGCCGCAGGCCGAACCGCTTGAACTGCGCTGGTGGGAAACGTTCCACGATGCCCGCCTGAGCGCGTTGATCCAGCGCGTTGCCGAACGCAACCTCGACCTGCAGATGGCCAGCGCGCGGTTGCTGCAAAGCCGTGCCCTGCGCAGTACCTTGGCTGCCGACGAAGTACCGTCGGTGGACGTGAACGCCGGTTACAGCCGTGCTCGTAACAGCGCCGATGGTTTGAGCGATCCGTCCGGCAAGGCCGGGAAAGAAGCCTTCAACCTCTGGCAGGGCGACCTGGTGGCCGGTTGGGAACTGGATCTGTGGGGCCGTGTGCGGCGTCAGGTCGAGGCTGCCGATGCCACGGTCGAAGTGGCCGAGAATGACCGCCGCGGTGTGCTGCTGGCACTGCTTTCGGAAACCGCCGGCAATTACATCCAGCTGCGTGCCGTGCAGCACACCCTCGATGTGACGCAGGATAACCTCAGGGTCGCCCGGCACAGCCTGAAGCTGTCCCAGGACCGCCAGGCCGAAGGCGTTGCCACGCGCCTGGATGTGGCCCAGGCCAGCGCCCAGGTCGCGTCTATCGAGTCGCGCCTGCCAAGCCTGGAAGCGCAGCGTGATGACCTGATCAATGCCCTCAGCCTGCTCGCTGCCGAGCCGCCGCGCAGTCTCCAGGCCGAATTGCTGCAAGGCGGCGAGCTGCCTGCGCCGCAGCAGAAGTTTGCCATCGGCTTGCCGTCTGAACTGGCCGAGCGCCGCCCGGACATCCGCCAGGCCGAGGCCCGCCTGCATGCCGCCACCGCCAGCATTGGCGTGGCCAAGGCGGATTTTTACCCCAGCATCCGCCTGTCGGGCAGTGTCGGCTTCCAGGCCCTGCAGCTGTCGGATTTCGGTGGCTGGGATTCGCGCCGGTTCGCCTTCGGTCCACAGATGTCGCTGCCGATTTTCGAAGGCGGCCGGCTCAAGGGCACCTTGGAACTGCGCGAGGCGCAACAGCAGGAAGCCGCGCTGAACTATCGCAAGGTGGTGCTGGGGGCCTGGCATGAAATTGACGATGTGCTACGCCTGTACAACGCCAGTCAGTTGCGCCGTGATCACCTTGCCGAGGCCGTGCGGCAAAACCGTATCGCCCTGGAAACCGCCCAGCGCCAGTATGTGGAAGGGGCGGTGGACTTTCTCAATGTGCTGACGGTGCAAGGTGCGCTGCTGGCCAGCGAGGAGCAATGGATCGACAGCTCGGCCGCGGTGTCGCAGGCGCTGGTGGGGCTTTACAAGGCGCTGGGTGGAGGCTGGCAGGCGTTTGATGAGCCGCCGCCGAATGCTCACGGTTAGAGAGGACGCGCAGTATCTGGAGGGCGGGGTACTGCGGTCCATGGCAGGATGCTTTACAGCCTGTACTGGCCTCTTCGCGGGTGAACCCGCTCCTACAGCGGCCTGTGTCCAACCACCGATGTGTGTCCACCACCAATCTGGTGTAGGAGCGGGTTTACCCGCGAATACGGTAGCGGCGGCAACGGTGAACGGCGGGTGAAAATTGTCCTGCAGGCCCGGCCCTTTCGCGGGTACAGGCAGGCGATCACTCAGAGCGGGCGCAGCAGGCCAAAGCGCTTGCGCAGCACCCAGTCCAGCAACCGCCGCGGCAGCAACCGTGCCATCAGCGGCAAGGCTGTACTGCCATTCCCCAAACGTACCACCGCGGGCGCCGGCGACTTGCCGACGGCTGCCAGCACGCCTTGGGCAAATACCGCCGCCGACGTTGGCTTGTCCTGCGATGCCCGCGCCCGTGCCTGCACATGCTCACGCAAAGGCCACCACGCCGAGTCTGCCGCCAGCACCTGCTCGGCCTGGGCATTGCTGGCGAACTGCGAGGCGATTGCGCCCGGCTGTACTTCCATTACCCGCACACCGAACGGCGCCAGTTCCAGGCGCAAGGCATCGCTCAGGGCATGCACAGCCGCCTTCGAGGCGCAGTACGCGCCAGCGAATGGCGTGACCAGTACGCCCGATACACTGCCGATATTCACCACCAGGCCGCGTGAGCGGCGTAGCAGCGGGAACAGCGCCCGGGTAACGCCGACCACGGCGAAGACGTTGGTTTCGAATTGCTGGCGCAGGGCGTCGACGCCACCATCGAGCAGTGGGCCCATGGCGCCGTAGCCGGCGTTGTTGATCAGGATATCGAGGGTCTCAAGTTCCTCTGCCAGGAGGGCCAGCGCCTCGCCATCGTTTACATCCAGCTGCCGGGCCGTGTAGCCGGCGGCACTCAACTGCTCGACATCCTCAGGCTTGCGGGCGGTGGCCCAGACATGGTGGCCCGCATCGCGGAAGGCGTCGGCCAGGGCGCGGCCGATGCCGCTGGAACAACCGGTGATCAGGACGGTGGGCATGTAGGGGCCTGTTTTCATGGAGGAAACACATCAATTGGCAAATGTACCTTGCAGGCGTTCTGCGCGGAATTCCAGGGTCTGCGGCCGATAGCCGGAACGCAGTGGCGGCAATGGCAGGCAGTCTTGCCACTCGGCCCCCGGCTGCAATTCACCTGGCCCGCGGTATCGCGGGGCGTTGTAGGTGTTCTCGGCCAGGTTCACGGTATCGCCCGGTGCGTACGCCGCCACGCGCCAGCGCAGTTCGGTCAGCGGCACGTCGTTGCCGTTCTTCATGCGTACCTGCAAGGCACGGTCGGCGGGACAGTGTTCGGGGGCGTAGGTCAGACGCAGGTCCAGGCGCGCCAGTCGACTGCTTTCGCGGCTGTCTTGCCAGACGACGAACAGGGCCACCAGGCCCAGGCCACACACAGCCGCCAGGGAGATGGGAAGAGCCTTGGCTGGGTAACGCAACAACAACACCAGCCAGGTGAGGATCAGCAGGGCACCGATCAGCATCGCGTAATCGCCTCATTCGCGCGGATGGATGGCTACAGCCTATCGAGAACCCAGCGGTCATGTCACCGGTGAGTCACTGTGCCAGAAGCCAGACCTAGCAGTGCTGCGAGTGTTGGAAAAGGTACATCCATTCTAGATTCCGCCATGCCAATTCAAAAGGAGCATGGCCATGAGTGACACATCGGTTGAGCAAAAGCTTGCGCAAGAAATGAAAAAAACACCTGCCAAGGGCAACGTTACGGCTGTCATCAGCCTTGCGGGTCAAAAGGAGGATTTCGTTTCCGAGGGCGTGGACTACGGGAACGCTGAAAAATCAGCGTGGTTGTACGCCTACAAGGGGCAGGCCGAAGATGCGGACGTCTACATTGACTTCGATCTGGAACTACAGGAGGGCGTGCGGGATGTCGTTATCGGCGGTGAGGCAAACCGGGCGCTTGTTCACAAGCGCGGCACAACCTATGGCGGCTATGCGAAATCCGGGCGTATCCGGAAACTCGAGATGACTGCCACGAGCATCAGGGCTGAGTCCTTCGAATTTGAAGGGGAGGATGATTTGCAGCGACCTTTCAGGGTGGTGGGTGGCCCATTCGACATCTACGTCATAGCCCCGAGCGGTGAATGAGCAGGCTCGCCCCTGGTCAGCCCAGGGGCGAGTCAGCATTTACTGCGCGATGGTCTTCACCGAAACGCCGCGCTCGATGGGGGTGGACGTGCGCCCATACACATCTTCGAAGCGCTCGATGTCATCCTCGCCCAGGTAGCTGCCGGACTGCACCTCGATGATCTCCAGCGGGATCTTGCCCGGGTTGCGCAAACGGTGCACCGAAGCGATGGGGATGTAGGTCGACTGGTTTTCGGTCAGCAAGAACACGTTCTCGTCGCAGGTCACCTCGGCGGTACCGGATACCACGATCCAGTGTTCGGCGCGGTGGTGGTGCATCTGCAGCGAGAGGCTGGCGCCCGGCTTGACGGTGATGTGCTTGACCTGGAAGCGGCCGCCCATGTCCACCGAGTCGTACGAGCCCCACGGGCGATACACTTCCAGGTGGTTCTGGGTTTCCGTGCGGCCCTGTTCGTCGAGGGTCTTGACCATCTGCTTGACGCCCTGGACCTTGTCCTTGTGGGCAATCATCATGGCATCCTTGGTCTCGACCACCACGATGTTCTCCAGGCCGATCACCGACACCAGTTTGCCGTTGCCGTGGATCATGCAGTTGCGGCTGTCTTGAACCACCACGTCGCCCTTGGTGACGTTGCCGTTGTCGTCTTTCTCGTGCACTTCCCACAGCGACGACCAGCAGCCTACATCGCTCCAGCCGGCCGACATCGGCACCACGCAGGCACGCTGGGTTTTCTCCATCACCGCATAGTCAATGGAGTTGTCCGGGCAGCAGGCGAAGGTGGCTTCGTCGATGCTCAGTACATCGCCGTCTTCCTGGCTGCGCTCCAGGGCCAGTACGCAGGTGTCGTAGATGTCGCCGTCGTGCTTTTTCAGCTCTTCGAGGAAGCGGCTGGCGCGGAACAGGAACATACCGCTGTTCCAGAAGTAACCACCGGCCTGGACGAACTCGGCCGCGCGTTTCTCGTCGGGCTTCTCGACGAACTGCGCAACCCGCGCCACGCCTTCGGGCAGCAGCGCATCCTGGCTGGAACGGATGTAGCCGTAGCCGGTTTCCGGCTTGGTCGCCGGCACGCCGAACAGCACCATCTCGCCACGCTCGGCGGCCACGGTGGCCAAGGCCAAGGCACGTTGCAGGGCTTTCTGGTCATCGATCACATGATCGGCAGGCAGCACCAGCATCAGCTCGTCGCGGCCTTCGTTGACCAGCTTCATGGCAGCCATGGCCACGGCCGGCGCGGTGTTGCGGCCGAACGGTTCCATGAGGATGCCTTGGGTTTCCAGCTTCAGTGCGGCCAGTTGCTCCTGGACGATGAACTTGTGGTCCTTGTTACAGACCACGATCGGGGTGTCCATGCCCTCGAATACCAGGCGCTCGATGGTTTGCTGGAACAGCGTGTGCTCACCGGTCAGGGCCAGGAACTGTTTGGGGAACTGCTTGCGCGACAGAGGCCACAGACGGGAACCGCTACCACCAGAAAGAATTACCGGGATCATCATGTTTCTCCAATAGTCGTTGAGAGGCAGGGGAATCAGTTGCTAGCCACGGGGCGAGTTACCCACACCGGCGACAAGGCGTTGCCGGAACCCGTTACGTACAGCACTGCGGCTTCGCCGCGCTCCAGGGCGACGGGTTTCACGTCACCCACTTTCTTGTCTCCTTGGTACAGCGCCAAGTTGACCTTGACCGGGTTGATTTCACGTTCGCCACGGCCGTTGGCGGCCACCGGCTTGACCACTTCGGTCTTGCCGTCGGCGGTTTTCAGGGTCAGTTGCTGGTCGCTCAGGTTCTGCACGCGCACCAGGGCTTTCTGCTTGTTCTTGAACGGTGGTTCTTCGATCAGTTTCGGGGTGCCGCTGTTGCTGTTGACCAGGGTGTAGTACTTGTCCGAGGCCAGCTTGACCGGCACGCTCTTGCCGCCGACCTGGGCTGTGTAGTCGCCGCCTGGCAGGAAGCTGAAGTCGCTGCTGGCCTGTGCGCCAACCTGTTTGATCTGGGTGTTGCCGACCGACGCGGCGGCCGGTGCGCTGGTCGCGTTGTACAGGCGTACGAAGGTCGAGCCTTTCGGCGCGCTTGGGCCATACAGTGCGGCGTCGGCACCAGCGAAGGCCTGCATCGAAGCAAGGGAAAGGCCGGCCGCGAGGGTGAGGGCTTTGGCAATGGAAGTCTTGGTAGTCATGTGCGTTTCCTCTCTATCAGTCAGTGGTCTGTCCGGGTGGACGACAAGGCCAGGTTTTCTTCGGATTTACGGGAGTTTTTCAGCTGCGCGATCCACTGCGGATCGAAGCTGCTGAGGTCGTTTTTCATTGGCAGATAACGTTCGGGGAATTCCCACACCACCACTTGTGGTGCGGCGTTCTTGAAGGCATCGCTTTGCAGGTACTTGAGCATCGGCAGCAGCGGGCCATGGCCGTCTTCGGCGTAGTTGGCGACGTCGCTGCGCAGGGCCTGCTGCAGCGCGCCAAGGAAGTTCCAGTGCGGGTTGGCGCTGTAGCTGGTGCCTACCAGTGCAACCGGGATCTGCTTGTCGGCGAACAACGCGTCGCCGGCGTCACCCTCGGCATCGACCGGCCGGGTGGTGCGTTTCTGCAGGTTGTCCGGGGCCGGCAGCAGGTTGCTGAACAAGGGGTCCAGTGGCAGGAAGTTGGTCAGGTCGCCCTTGTAGGGGGCGGTGTTGCCGGCTTCGGTGATGAAGGCTTGTGGGGCGCCATTGAGCAGGCTCTGGCGGCTGACCGCTTCGGCCAGCGCCTGCGCCGCCACTTCGGCACCCATGGGCGTCCAGTGGGTATCGGTACGCAGGAATACCTGGCCGCGGGCCTTGGCCTGCTCCATCGGTGCCATCAGGTCCGGTGCGAACACGTTGGCCTGGCGTGCCTGGACATGGAACTGGTTGTACAGGTCGTCATGCAGGCTGGCAGGCCGCTCTTTGCCCAGGTACTCGGTGTAGACCCGTGCCTTGGCCGGCACGATCGCCAGCACCAGCTGGCTACCGTGTTGCTGCAGGGTGTCGCGTACGCCACGGATCAGTGCCAGGTTTTCCTGCATCAATTGCTCGGCACCGGCGGTGGGCTTGAACTCTTCGTCGCTGAACAACCACTGGTCGCGGCCCAGTACCACACCTGGGCGGCCTTCGTTGAACAGCTTGAAGTCCATGGCCGCCCACAGGTTGGTGCCCAGGCGCTTGACCGGGAATTCGGCGTCGTAGTGGGTCTCGGCGGCCTTGGCCAGCTTGCCGTTGAGCAGGGTCATCTGCTCGGTGCGCTGGAAATTCTGCAGGCCACCGGTGGACCAGGCGCCCATGCCGACCAGCAGGCCAAGGAACGACAGGGAGTAGGTGATGCGTAATGTCCGGGTCATGGTCATCAACCTCAGAACTGGAAGTAAAGGAACGGCGAGTAGCTTTGCGCCGAAAGCTTGAGGATCGAGGCGACGAACAGCAGTAGGATCAGTGCGCGGGTCATCACCCGGGTCCAGTCCAGGCCGATCGAGCCGTCAGCGTTGACCTGCACCGGGGTCGCCTTGGGCGTCGGCCTGGCATTGCGGTAGAAGTCGCGCAGGCCGAAGAACGCCAGGGTGAGGTAGGCGATGACCAGGGTGGCCACCTGCAGACCGGTGAGCTGGGCGCGGTTGAGCTCCGACAGCTGCCAGTCGCCGAAGCTGAACATCGCGCCGTACATACGGGCGGCCACATGCAGGTTTTCGGCGCGGAAGATCACCCAACCGACTACCACCAGCAGGAAGGTGAAGGCCCACTTCACTGGGTTGAAGCGCTGCGGGTTGGTGTCGAGGCCCAGCGCGCGCTCGATGGCCAGCCACATGCCGTGCCAGGCGCCCCAGATGATGTAGGTGAAGTTTGCACCGTGCCACAGGCCGCCCAGCAGCATGGTCAGGAACAGGTTGCGGTAGGTATTGAAGGTGCCTTTGCGGTTACCGCCCAGGGTGATGTACAGATAGTCGCGCAGCCAGGTCGACAGGCTGATATGCCAGCGCCGCCAGAACTCGGTGATCGACTGGCTGATATAGGGCTGCTTGAAGTTTTCCATGAAGCGGAAGCCCATCATCAGGCCCAGGCCGATGGCCATGTCGCTGTAGCCGCTGAAGTCGAAGTACAGCTGTGCGGTGTAGGCCAGGGCGCCGAGCCAGGCATCGCCCGTGGTGGGGGTTTGCAGGGCGAAGCAGTGGTCGGCGACCACGGCCAGGGTGTCGGCGATGAACACTTTCTTGATGAAGCCCTGCATGAAGCGGGTGCAGCCTTCGGAGAACTTGTCCAGGGTGTGGGTGCGGTTGTTGAACTGGTCGACCAAATCCTTGAAGCGCAGCACGGGGCCTGCGATCAGGTGCGGGAAAATCGCCACGAACGCTGCGAAGTCGATCAGGTTGCGGGTAGCCGGGGTGTCACCGCGGTATACGTCGATGATGTAGCTGATCGACTCGAAGATGTAGAACGAGATACCGATCGGCAGCAGCACGTGGGTCAGAATGAATGGCTCCAGGCCAAACGACGTCATGATCGCGTTCAGGCTGTCGACGCCGAAGTTGGCGTACTTGAAGTAGCCGAGGATTGCCAGGTCGACACCCACGCCGAGCAGCAGCCAGCGCTGCGCAGGCTTGGTGCGCACACCGGCGGCACCGACTTTCAGGCCGATCCAGTAGTTCCACAGGGTGACGCCGGCGAACAGTGCCAGGAAGTCCACCCGCCACCAGGCGTAGAAGATGTAGCTGGCGACCAGCAGCAGCAGGTTGCGATAACGTTGCCCGCTCAAGTAGTACAGGCCGAGGAAGATCGGCAAGAACAGGAACAGGAACACGTTGGACGAGAAGACCATCCCGGTTCTCCTAATTTGTTCACAGCATCCAGGGCAAAGCGCCCCCCAAACCCCCCAGTGCAAGACTGGAAGGCAACTTAGATTCCTGTGGGAGCGGGCAAGCCCTTGCCATGCACCGCGGTGGCTTCTTCGCGGGCATGCCCGCTCCCACAGGTTCCGCCCCCGCAATGGGGGTCAATTCATTTCTTGCTCTCTGCACTCGGGTCGTAGACCCGGGTCACATCGCCCCCCAGCCGGAAGCTGTTGAACGGCTGCATGTCGTGCTTGCGCTCAAGCGTGTCGCCGACACAGTGGTACAGCGCACACCAGGGCTCGAGCCAGGAGTACTTGCTGTCAACCTTGAGGTCGGTCATGTCCTGTTTCTTGCCCGCCCGCGCCTTGAAGTGGCTGGGGTCGCGGGCGCCGGCCAGCACGCCTTCACCCAGGCGCTGCAAGGCGAAGTTGTTCTCGGCGCGCAGGTCGACGCCATTGGCCTGGGCGAAGCTGGCAATCATCGCCAGCGGCGGCAAGGCGTAGTTGTGATAGGCCAGCGCGCGCTGCTTGCGCTTGATTTCGTTGGGCAGGAAGCCCTGGTCATCCACCTGGTTGGCGCCGACCTTGTATTCCTTCACGGCCCAGTCGAACAGGTCGCGACGGTCGGTGGCGACGGCGGTAGCCATGACTGACCAGGCCGCCCAGTAGCTGTGGTTGTTGATCTTTTCCAGCGGCAGGTCGCTCCAGTCACGCACAGTCTGCTCGGCCAGGCGGCTGAGCCATTTTTCGATCAGGTCGGCCTCGGCCTGGTGTGCCGCCAGCGGTTGCGAGTTGGAGAATTTCAGCCGCAACCATGAACCGCTCATGCTGCCCAGCGCCCATTTGCGCATCGACTTGCCGGTATGGTTGTAGTCGGTGGACAGCAATGCACCGGCGCGTGCCCAGGTGCCCAGCCACGTCAGGGTGCAGTCGAGTTGCGCCGGGCGGCCGTCGCGCATGTACTGGCCGACCATCTTGCTCACGCCTTTTTCAAGCGTGGTGATGTCTTCGGTCGACTTGCGGAAGGCCTTTTCCGAGGCTGCGTTGAGCGTTGCCCGTGCCTTGTCCGAGCCTTCGTACTTGCTGCGAAACTGCAGCGGGCCGGTGTATGGCTTGGGCGCCGCTTCGCAGCGGAAGTTACCCTCACCGGTCTTGAGCTTTTCGATCCCCTGGTAGTAACCCTGCGGCGGTACCAGCGCGGCGTGCGCAGCACCACCAAACAAGGCCAACGCGAGCAGGGCGGGGCTGGAAATTCGTTTGAAAAGGGTCATGGGTCGCCTCACTGGCCAGCCTGCGCGGTCTGCGCAGGCACGGCGAAGTTGTTGCGTTTGCAGAGCTTGGCTTCGACCTTCTGGGTGCCGCTTTCCGGCCCTTGTACCTCGAACGCCAGCAGGCTCTGGCTGGCCCAGTCCTCGTCTTCGCGCATCTGGAAGACGAAGCGGCCGTCGGTGTCGGAGGTTTCCGGTTTTTCCAGCTTGATGTCCTCATGGCGGCCGTTGAGGTACCAGAGGGTGGCCTGCAACACCTTCACCGAGGGGTCTTCGAACTTGACGTCCATCTGCAGGTTGCGGTTGATCAGGTCTTTGATCACGCCGCCCTTGCCGTTGACCATCAGCTCGTTCTTGCCAGGCTTGAGGGTGGCGCTGGCGCTCATCAGGGCTGGGCGGTCATCGCAGCCGTCATCGAGCAGGCCAAGGATTTGCCGCCAGATGGTTTCCTGGTCCAAGCGGTACAGCGGGGAGAATTCCCAGATCAGGATCTTCGGCGGGTTCTTCTGGAATTCCTCGCTGCCCAGGTACTGGATCATCGACCCTTCCAGGCCGCCGCCTGGGAAGGCGACGTTGAGCACGTCGGCGCCGATGTATTGCTCGAGGAAGCCCGAGAAGTTGTAGTTCTTGCCGCTGTGGCTGGTACCGACCAGGGTGATCTGCGCATTGCCGCTGTCACCGAACAGGTCGTCGCCGCCGCTCGCGCCTTTCGGCTCGGTGGCGAACTGGTCCATGTACTGGACGGCGTAGCTGGTGCCGCACAGTTGGCCGGCAACGTTGTGCAGGGTGCCGGTCTTGCCCATGCGCCCGGACTTCCTGGTCTCGAATTCCTTGCGTGGGATGCCTTCGAAGGCCGGCATCTTGTGCACGGTGTCGGCCACGATCTTCGCCGCGCGCTCGGCCCCGTACGGCGTCCAGTGCTGGTCGCCACGGAAGTAGAAGTCCTTGCCCTGGTCAGCGGCGGCCAGTTGCTCGTTGGTCAGCGGTGACAGGTCGGGCACGTTGTAGCCCATGCTGGCGAAGCGCTTGAGCATGGCCTGGTAGTTGCCCAGGGCCTTCTGGTAGTCGAACGCGGCTTTTTCGGCCGGGTTGAGCATGTTGCGGTTCACCAGGCCGCGGGTCGGCTGGTACACCACCACCAGTTCCACGCCACGTTTCTTGAACGCGTCGTGCACTTGCTGCAGGCGTTTGTAGCCGGCAGGGGTGGTGTTGAACTCGGTGCGCAGGTCTTCGCGGGTGCGGAACAGCCAGTCGCCCTGGGCCTGCACCAGCGTGGTGAAGTTTTGCTGATAGCGGGTGGTATAGCGGCTGGCATCGTGCGCTTCAGGGCACAACTGGCAGCAGGGCTCGGCGTTGAAGGTCGGGGCCTTGACGTCTTCGGCGCGCACGCCCTGGCTGATTGCCAGAAGGGCGGCGGACAGGCCCAGCAGTTTCATCAGGTGTGGAGTCATGGTCTGGGCTTCCTTAATCGATCATTTCGGTCTGGCGTTCGACCGGGTCGATCAGCACAGCCTTCTGCTGGCGTACCAGCAGGTCGAGGATTTCGTCCTGGCGCTCGCCCAGCACGCCATTGAGGCTGATGCCGCTGGCCTTGCGCGGGGCGAGCATGGACACCTTGTACAGCTCGACCGACAGCGGCGAGTCGATCGACAGCGGGCCGGAGCCGTTGGCCGACAGCTCGCCACCCACCACAATCAGCGACACCTTGGTGTCGAACGGGTCGAGGGCGATGTCGCGGTCGGTGTCGGACAGGTCCTTGATGTGGCCGTATACGCCGACCAGGCCGTTGGCCATGGCGACGTTTTCGTACAGGCGGATGTTCACGCTGTTACGCACGCGGATGCCGTGGCGGCGGTTGTTGACCAGCTTGTTGCCCCAGATCAGGTTGTCGCCGCTTTCGTACAGGGTGATGCCGTCGGTGTGGTTGCGGTAGATCTCGTTGTAGGCCACCAGGTTGTTGACGCTGTTACGGTCGATCACCACGCCCGAGAGCTTGTTGTCGTAGCTCTTGTTGTTGATGATCCAGCTGTCGTTGACCTCACGCGAAACGATGATGCCGTGCTTCTTCTTGGTGCCGTACACCGTGTTGCCGGCGATGATCAGGCGATGCGAACGGTCGTGCGGGTCGATGCCGTAGACGATGTTGTCGCGGTAGGTGCTGTCCTTGATCACGAAGTCCTGGGTTTCGTAGCAGTAGAAGCCGTACCACATGTCGCTGAACTCCGAACCGATGATCCAGCCGGTGGGCTCCGGGCGGCCCATGCGCTTGGCCATGTTCGGCGTGTACTGCGAGATGCTCACGCCATACGACTTGGACTTGGCGTAGCCGAAGCTGGCCATCTTCGTATTGACGATATAGGTCTCGGTACCGCCCCAAGACAGCAGAAACGGGCGG
Organism: Pseudomonas sp. yb_2; assembly: GCF_043103905.1. Taxonomy (NCBI): domain Bacteria; kingdom Pseudomonadati; phylum Pseudomonadota; class Gammaproteobacteria; order Pseudomonadales; family Pseudomonadaceae; genus Pseudomonas; species Pseudomonas sp. yb_2. The sequence continues at coordinate 103,542 of NZ_JBICKH010000059.1, forward strand.
AATTCCTTGGGCGAGCGGAAGGTCGCCGGGCCGTTGTCCTTTTCCCGCCAGCCGGTCACCTGGGTGTCGGTTACGAACAGCTTGCCGTCATTGACCAGAAAAGCGCCGCCCTCCTGGGACAGGCGCAGCTGTTTGACCTTGCCGTCGATCTCGAGGATGCCCTTTTGCCCGACCACGATCGGCAGGCGTGCCAGGTAAACCCCGGGCTCGACTTCGCTGAAGTACTGTTTGGGTACCTTCTTGCTCAACTCGGTCAGGTCGACATGGCCGTCATCGACGAAGATCGCCTGCGGGATGCCGTGCTGGCGCTGCACCCACTCGGCGGCTTTGTTGTCGCCGCCGACGAACTCCTTGAGGGTGTCCTCCTGGAACATACGGCGCAGGCTGACCTTGCCCTTGTGGCGGCGGTCGATTTTCTTCTGCACCGCCTCGGCCGTGAAACCGGTCAGGTCGGGCAGCTTTGGCGGGTCCATCTGCAGCGGCTCGATCGGTGCGCTGGCCACCGTATAGGTCTTGGCCTGCTGCAGCTCCTTGGCGATCACCTGGGGTTCTGCGGCAGTGGCCAGGCCGCTTGCCAGCAGCAAGGCACTGGCCAACAGGCTGTGACGTAAGTGCGGGTGAAGGTTCATCACGGTCAGTCCCCTACCGGCCTCAGAAGCGCCAGATGACGTCGACGAAGGCGCGGTGCATGTACGAGTCCGCTTCCTTGCCGTAGGCGTCGCCCGGCTTGAATACACCGGCACGCAGGCGCACCAGGGCTGACGGCTCGTCGATGGCCTGGCTCATCGAAGCCGGCAGCAGGCCTTGCTTGAAGTACTTGGTCACGACCACGTCCATTTCCTGGCCAAGGTCCTTCTCGCCGTCGACCAGCTGACGGTTCACGCCGTTGTCGTCGACCACCGCGTTGATGCCGCTGGAGCCAATGTTCTGGTTGCCATCGACCCGCCAGAATTTGTGGTAGATCAGGCTGGCGTCGTAGTCGTCGCGCAGCTGCCACGAAGCGAACAGGGTGGCGGCCTGCAGGTTGCCCAGTTCGCCGCGGAACGCTTCGCCGAAGCGGTGCACGCGCGAGCGGGTGCCGGTGAAGTTGGAGCGGTTGCTCTCCAGGCCGGTCTGCTCGAAGTTGTTGGAACCGTCATCGCCGCCGCCGCCGCTACCGCGGGCGTACGCAGCGCCGACCTGCCATTGCGGGTCCAGGCGCAGGCGGATACCGAGGTCGGTTGCCCAGGCGTTGACGTCACCGCTCTGCTTGCCGGTGGCGACCTGGTCGTCGCCCACCTGCTGGGTGCTCAGCTTGTCGCGGTCACCGGTCAGCCAGGTGACGCTGCCCCAATAATTCACGGTGTGGTCGTTGCGCCAGTTGTAGGCGTCGCTGTTGGCCTCCAGACCCAGCCAGGTGAGGTCGCCAGTGCGGGTCTTGTCCAGCGCGTCGACCGTTTCGCCGGGGCTCTTCAGGCTGCCGCTGTCATGTGTGTGGTGAGCGCGCAGGCCAACCCAGTGGCCAGGGGTCCACTGTGTGGCGACGTTGCCGTAGATGTGGGTGCGGTCCTTGTCTTCCGGCGCCAGTTCGGTGAGATCGGTGCGGTATTCGCTGAATCGCTGGGCGACGCCCAGGTCGGCCTTGAGCAAGGTGGTATCGAAGGTCCAGTTCAGCGCTTCGATGTTGGTATCGCGCCACATGCCATCGTCACTGCGCAGGCGCTGGCGACCGAAGCGCAGTTGCTCGCCGGGGTAGGCGGTAAGGCCGCTGTAGCCGACCCAGAACTCGCGCATGGCCAGGTAGCTTTTGTCTGGTTGACGGCTGTCGTCGCCGGTGTCGGTGCTGGTGCCGTCGTCGTTCTGGCGCAAGGTGTCGGTTTCGATGGTGTCGGTCGCAGCGACCGCCTGGCCCATGGCGTAGGCACTCCAGTTACCGCGCTCGCCATACACCCACGGGCGCAGATCCAGGCCCAGGCCGTTGACGTCGCCGCCAGAGCGGGTGCCGAGGTCACGGTCGTCTTCCGACTGGCCGGTGATTTTCACGTCCAGGCCGAAGTTTTTTTCAGCGGTCATTTCCGCCAGGGTCGGGCAGGACCACAGCAGGGCGAAGCTCAGGCCGATGCCAGCTTTCACGAAGGGATTGAGCGTCATAGCGAGTCCTCACCGTCTACTTCTTTTTCGTCGTCTTGCAGGGCTTCGAGGGCCAGGGTGCTGTTCGCGCCCTGCGCCATGCTGCCGCGTGCACGCTTTTCCTGGTCCAGCAGTTGCTGGGCCTGGTTGCGCTGGTCAGGTGTCAGTTGCTGGTCGAGCTGCTGCAGCAGTTCGGCTGATTGCGGCGTCGGGTTGGCCTGCGACAGCTGTGCGAACACCCAGGCGTTGCCCGGTTGCGGGCGGATGCCGTGGCCCTCGCTGAACAGCTGGGCCAGGGCATAGTCGGCGCTGTTCTGCCCGCCACGGGCGGCGGCCAGCAGGTGGTCGACGGCCTTCTGCGGCTCGACATTGCCCAGGTAGCCGCGGCGGTAAAGCTGGCCCAGGTAGTAATGGGCGCTGATCTCACCGGCTTCGGCAGCAGCTTGCAGGTGCTGCTCGGCTTTTTGAGCGTCGGCTGGCAGGGTTTTGCCTTCGTAGTACAGACGGCCCAGCAGCAGTTCGGCGCGGGGTTGTTCAGCTTCGCGGCCTTTGTCGATGTAAGCCATCAACTGGTCGGTGTCGCCCAGTTCGGGGAAGTCGTATACCAGCTGTGCCAGGCTGACCCAGGACGCCGGGTTGGCCGGGGCTACTTGCTCGAGCAGCTCCTTGGCGGTTTTTTCGTCGGTCTGGCCAAGGCTGCGATCGGCCAGCACCCGGGCCACGCTGTCAACCCGGGTGGCCGGTACGGCGCCACGGGCATAGGCGGATTTCAGCTGGCCGAGCAGGGCGGCTTGCTGATCGGCCTGGCCACGTTTCTGGTACACGGTGGCCAGTTCGACGTAGCAGATGTCGGTGGTGTTCAGCGCGGCCTTGCAGATCTTTTCCACTTCACCCAGGTGCTGGTCATAGGTGCCCTGGGTGCGGTACAGCAGCACCTGGGCCAGGCCCGCTTCCGGGTTGCCGGCGGCGCGCCACTGGTCGATCTGCTGCTGCGCGTTGACCTTGGGGAAACTCTGCGGGTAGCTGAGGTAGAGCATTGCCAGCGGAATCAGGGTATTGCTTTGGCCCTGTTTCGCGGCCTGCTTGAGCAGGGTTTCGGCTTCCTCACGTTCGGCCTGGGTGCTGTCCGGCTTGGCCACCAGCAGGCGGCCAAGGCGCGCTTGGGCGCGTGGCGACGTGGCGGCCGCAGCGCGATAGGTGGCCTCGGCTTCCTTGATTTGCGAGGGGTCGCGGGTGGCCACCTTGATGTCCGCCAGGCCGACTTGCGCTTCGCTGTAGCCCAGGTCGGCCAGCGCCTTGTAGTTGCGCTCGGCCAATGCCGTGTCACCGCGCTTCAGGGCCTCGTTGGCCAGGCGCTGGTCGGGCAGGCCGGCACAGCCGGCCAGGGTGATGGCGGCGGCCAGTGCACACAACCCCAGGTTCACGCGGACCTTGTAGGTATCAGAGATCATTGTCCGTCCCTCACAGGCCACGGGCCACGGCTTTGTCGATCAGCCAGTTCAGCGATGGGCCACGGTCGCTGTTGACCGATGCCGGGCGGCCGGCCAGTTCGGCGGGCAGGCCAGTGTCTGGCTTGATCTGCACGCGGATGTCGGAGGACAGGTCTTCGCTGTTGAGGCTGGCGCTGCTGACGATCTGACCGGTGCGCACTTCGTCTTCGCCGGCCACCTGGAAGTTGACCCGGGTACCTGGCTTGACCTCGTCGAACTGGCGGTAGCTGAAGCGCGCCTCGACCATCGGGTTGGTGGTGCGTGGGATCAGCTGGAAGATTGGCTGGCCCTTGGCGGCGTACTGGCCGTCGTCCACCAACTGACGCGCGACCACGCAATCGCAGGGGCTGGTGAGGGTGCCGGACAGCTGCTTGCCGAACAGTTCCTCGATCTTCGCCGGCTCCAGCTGTGCGTCTTCAAGGTTGCCCTTGAGCATGTCCAGCATGCTGGTGGTGAAGCTGGCCAGTGGCGCGCCCTTGGCGATCTGCCCACCGCTTTCGACCAGGCTGCTTACGGTACCGTCGCGCGGCATGGTGACGTTGGTGGTTGGCACTGCGACCACACCGGCTTCGGCGTGGCTGACGAAATACATGCCATACAACGATTTGGCGACGAAGCCGAAGGCCGCAACGCCGACCACGAACACGCCCAGTGTGATGGTGACTGCCTTGAAGCGGCCGAAGGCGCTCAGGCCCGACCCACCGTCCTTCTGCTTGCGCGCCTTGGTGAAGTTGTCACGCTGCAGGGTGCTGAGGACGTCGCCGATGCTGATCAGCTCACCCGACAGGTGGCTGGTGATGATGTGCCGCAACGTGGCGATGTCGCGAGGTTCAAGGTTCTGGAACTGCGCACCGATACGGCCATTGTCCGGGTTGTACGAGCGCACCTGGAACTCGATGTCGATCGACAGGCCCAGGTTGTCGACCACGAACTGCAGGCGCCCGCGCAGCACATCGCCCACCGACTGCGGTTGCTTGGCGTGGAAGCTCAGGCCGCCGGCAGAAAGGTCTTCGACCTTGACTTCGTGGACCTGGCGCTGGGCATCCAGGAACCGCAGCTTGGCGGGAATGCGTACCCGGGCGTGTTGGCGCTGGGCTTCGGACTCATGCACGACATTGACGTTCACGGCGGTATTCATGGTGGTTTGTTCCTGTTAGATCCGATCCGGGTTGGGCTCACACGACCATGAACAGCACAGCAACGAAGATGCTGGCAGCCGAGAAGGTCATGGTCCGCGAGGACCAGGTGTTGAACCATTGTTGAAAGCTGGCGAGGTCACGCTTGAGGGCAGTGGGCTGACGCGTCCACGACTGCTTGTCGAGGCGGAAGAACACGTAGATCTTCATCAGCGCGCCGATGATCTGGTTGTAATAGAGAATCAGCGGGTAGGCCGGGCCTACGTTGTGGCCGGAGCACAGCAGCATGATGGTGAGGATCAGGCGGGTAATGCCGATCCACAGCAGGTACACCAGCAAGAAGGCCATGCCGAACTTGAGGCTGGCGATTACCGCCACGGTCAGGCCCAGCAGGCTGGTCCACATCGACACGCGCTGGTCGAACAACACGATGCTGGTGAACAGCCCCAGGCGACGCAGGCCAAGGCCCAATGCCCGTGAGTTCTGCCGCAGGTTGTTGCCGTACCAGCGGTACATCAGCTTGCGGCTGGCCTTGAGGAAGCTTTTTTCCGGCGGATGCTCGACCGTGTTGATGGCGGCGTCCGGCACGTAGAAGGTGTCGTAGCCCAGGCGCATCAGGCTGAACCAGCTGGACTTGTCGTCCCCGGTAAGGAACTTGAAGCGGCCCAGGCGCCAGTGCATCAGCGAGTCGCTTTCGACGTCGGCGATGAACTCGGGGTTGGTCACCACGCTGGCGCGGAACATCGACATGCGCCCGGTCATGGTCAGTACGCGCTTGGACAGGGCCATCGAGCACATGTTGATGTGGCGCTGGGCGAAGCGCAGCTTGTGCCACTCGCTCATGATGTAGCCGCCGCGCACTTCGCAGAATTCATTGGTGGTCAGGCCGCCCACATTGGGGAACAGCTTGAACCACGGCACGGTCTTGCGCACCACGCCGTCGGCCAGCACGGTGTCACCGTCGATCACCGCCACCACGGCGTTCTCGTCCGGCAGCATGCGCGAGATGGCGCGGAAGCCGTAGGCCAGGCCATCACGCTTGCCGGTACCGGCGATACGCACGATGTCCAGCTTCACGTGGGCCGGCGGGTTGTACTTGGCCCACAGGCTCTTCACCAGCAGTTCATCGGACATTTCCACCAGCGAGCAGACCACGGTGGTGGGGAAGCCGCAGTTGATCGCCTCGCGGATCACCGAGCTGTACACCTGGGCGGTGGTCAGCGCTTCGATACGGAAGCTGGTGACCATCAGGTAGACATGCGACGGGTCGGTGGCATTACCCATTTTCTGCACCTTGCGGCGCAGGTACGGGTACACGCCGTAGAGGAAGATCATGCCGCGGATGAAATGGGTGGCGCCCATGGAGTAGCGCCAGATGCCGACTGCGCCGACCAGGAAGATGAAGTGCTTCGACTGCGAGTCGAAGATATCAGCTGGCAGGGCCAGGGCGATCAGCATGAGCAGGCTCATGTAGAGCAGCCACCCGGCGCACTGCAACAGCACTGTCTGGAGCCTTTGCATGTTCAGCATCCGTCGAGAATTCGGGAAAGGGTGGGCAGCGAGGAGGCGGCTCTTGTCGAGTGCCTCATCGCTGCCCGGCCGGGCACTTACCAGCAGATGCCTTCGGTACGGGCGGTGGTGCTGGTCGGTTTGTTCATGAAGCCGACCAGGTCGATCACCTGCTTGCCGGCTGGCGCTTGAAGGGCCAGCGCACGGAACTGCTCGTCACGGTTGCCGAGGACGATGATGTCGGCGTTGTCGATCACCTGCTGCAAGTTGGCGTTGAGCAGCGACGACACGTGCGGGATCTTCGACTCGATGTAGTCCTTGTTGGCGCCGTGAACACGGGCGTACTGGACGTTCTCGTCGTAGATGTCCAGCTGGTAGCCCTTGCCGATCAGGCGCTCGGCCAGTTCCACCAGCGGGCTTTCGCGCAGGTCGTCGGTGCCGGCCTTGAAGCTCAGGCCCAGCAGGGCGACCTTGCGCTTGTCGTGGGCTTCGATCAGCTCGAAGGCGTTCTGCACCTGCGATTCGTTGCTGCGCATCAGCGAGTCGAGCAGCGGTGCACGGACATCGAGGCTGGCGGCGCGGTAGGTGAGGGCGCGTACGTCCTTGGGCAGGCAAGAGCCGCCGAAGGCAAAGCCAGGGCGCATGTAGTACTGGGACAGGTTGAGGACCTTGTCCTGGCAGACCACGTCCATCACTTCGCGGCCATCGACGCCCACGGCCTTGGCGATGTTGCCGATTTCGTTGGCGAAGGTGACCTTGGTGGCGTGCCAAACGTTGCAGGTGTACTTGATCATTTCGGCCACTTCGATCGGCTTGCGGATGATCGGGGCGTCGAGCTCTTCGTACAGGGCCTGGAGGATGTCACCGCTGGCGCTGTCCAGTTCGCCGATGACTGTCATCGGTGGCTGGTCGTAGTCCTTGATCGCGGTGCTTTCACGCAGGAATTCCGGGTTGACCGCCACGCCGAAGTCGACGCCGGCCTTCTTGCCCGAGCAGTCTTCGAGGATCGGGATGACCACGTTCTTGACGGTGCCAGGCAGTACGGTGCTGCGCACCACGATGGTGTGACGGCGGGTGGTGTCACGCAGCACGTAGCCGATTTCGCGGCACACGGACTCGATGTACTCCAGGCCCAGGTCGCCGTTTTTCTTGCTGGGGGTGCCCACGCAGATCATCGACACATCGCTGGCACGGATGGCTTCGGCGAAGTCGGTAGTGCCGCGCAGGCGGCCATTGGCGATGCCCTGTTGCAGCAGTGCTTCCAGGCCAGGTTCGACGATGGGCGACTTGCCCTGGTTGATCAGGTCGATCTTGGTGCTGGACACGTCCACACCGATCACTTCATGGCCACGCGCCGTCAGGCAGCCTGCACAGACTGCACCCACATAACCCAAACCAAAGATGCTGATACGCATCGCTATCACCTCATGTGTTTATCACGCCGACGCCTCCGCAGAGAGCCGGGCTGGGTTGATTAACAACAGTTTTCGGGCGCACGGATCCATGGCGAATGCACACTTCGCCGAGCGCAGGCAAAATAAATCCGGAACGCAAAAAGTTATGCGCTCAAAGTTGGCACTCAATAGCCATTCATTAAAAAACGTGCCCTGAAATGCAGCCGTCTTTATTGCAATGCGCTACTTGGCGCGTTGCTGTGCTTGTTTTTTCAAGTGAATAAATCCTTTGAAATCAACCACTAGGACGATTTGTAAGGGGCGCGTCTCTCCTGCATGGACAAGGTCTTCGGAGGTTTCCGTGATCCCTGTCGATTTTCTCATGGCGGGCAGTGGATACCCGCTGCTGTCATCTGTAAGTCATCTCTCACAGCCCGTAGGCAGGAAAATCGTTACGGCACTATGAGCGATTGGCTTTGGCAGAAGTTCCTGAGCCAGTTTCGCCCGAATGAAAGATTTCTAAATATTTATTCAGTTGCGGACAGTTTCAAATTGATAGCACGCGGGTGTTTCACCCCCGTGTATAAAGGACGTAACTGTTGCGAGATATTTTTATGCCAGCATCTGAAAAATTTTTTCAGAATTCGTCAAAAAAGGTATGAACGGTCTTATGGCGTTTGGCGATAAAGGGAGGTGCGACGGATTTTTGGCGTCGGATTCGTGGCGTGATGGCGGTTTGCAGCGTGCCCTGTTGCAGGGCAGAGGCGGATCACGACGGCTGACCTCTTCGCGGCTTCAGCCGCGAAGAGGGCGTGACAGGCTCACTCCGCGGGGTGATCGCGCAGGAACACCAAATGGTCCGGCTTGGACTGCTCGGCACTGTAGTAGTACCCCTGAGCATCGAACTGCTTGAGCTGTTCCGGGGTGCTGATGCGCTGCTGGATGACGAAGCGGCTCATCATGCCGCGGGCTTTCTTGGCGTAGAAGCTGATGATCTTGTACTGACCGTTTTTCTGGTCCTTGAAGTCGACGTTGATTACCCGGGCCTTCAGTGCACTGCGTTTCACTGCACTGAAATACTCGTTACTGGCCAGGTTCAACAGCACGTCATCGCCTTGGTCGGCCAGGGCCTGGTTCAGCCATTCGCTGATGCGCGTGCCCCAGAAGGCGTACAGGTCCTTGCCGCGGGCGTTGGCCAGTTTGGTGCCCATCTCCAGGCGGTAGGGCTGCATCAGGTCGAGCGGGCGCAGCAGGCCATATAGGCCCGAGAGCATGCGCAGGTGGCCCTGAGCGTAGCTGAAGTCGTCTTCACTCAGGCTCTGGGCATCGAGGCCGGTGTACACGTCACCCTTGAACGCCAGCAGCGCCTGCTTGGCATTGGCCGGGGTGAAGTCTGGGGTCCAGCTGCCAAAGCGCGCAGCATTCAGGCCGGCGAGTTTGTCGGACAGGTGCATCAGCTCGCTGATCTGCGCCGGCGACAGTTCGCGCAGCTGCTGGATCAGGGCCTGGGATTCATCCAGGTACTGGGGCAGGGTGAAACGCTCGGTCACTGGCGGGGTGTCGTAGTCGAGGGTCTTGGCGGGGGAAATCACCGTCAGCATCGGGTCGGCTCCTGGCATCGTTGGCCGAGGATTCTACGGGGTGGGCGGTACAAGTCCAAACTATGGCGACGATAGTCACAGCCCATGGTCGGCGCAGACGCTATAGTTCGCGTTTTGCCGTTTCGGAGCCTTCCACTGTGCGCATTGCTTCTGCCTTGCTGGCCGGCCTGCTGAGCCTGGCCGTGCAAGCCGCCCCTTCACCCCAGGTCAGCCTGGACCGCAGCCTGTGGCCCGAACAGCTGGACAGCCCGGCGTTGTTCGATGTGGCCTCTCGGGCAGAAATCCTTTCGTTCGCTCAAGCGCTGCACGAAAGCGAGTTGCTGGATGACGCAAGCCTGGCGGCCCGGCTGGGGTTGCGGCAGATCAATCTGCAGAAGGTGCGCCAGATTCGGGCGCGCATGTGGCAGCGGTTGTGGGAGGGGTATCAACAGGCGCAGCGCAGTTGTGAGCAGGATGCATCATTCTGCTACCCGGTTACGTCCATGGCGGAGTTGCGCACACAAGCGGCGACGTTCGCTGCCGATGTCGGTGCGTTCTATACCGGCTGGATCGAGCCGAGCCACCAGTTCCATGTCCGCTACCTGGACGAGCAACTGCGCAAGGCGGCGTTGCTGCCGCAGACCAGCAGCGAAATCGAGCGGCTGTCTTCGCGTGAGCGCAAGGGTGACGAACTGAACGACCGCATGTTCCTGCTGACCTTTGTCGGCGGGCCCGGGCCCGAGGGGGGCAGTACGGATCTACTCACCGATTACCTGCGCCGGCAAAAGCTCGAAGGCACGTTCTTCACGCTTGGTAACCGCTTGCAGCAACGCCGTGATGGTGCCTCGGCAAACGCCTTGCGCCAGCTCTATGACGGGCAGTGCGTGGGTATCCAGGGGTGGGAGTACCGCTCCCATGCGCAGTGGACCGACTGGCAGGATTCGCTGCGGCGCAGCCAGGCGCGGGTGCAGGCTGATCTACCCGAGCAGTATGTGCCGCTGTTCCGTCCACCTTATGGCCAGCGCCGGGCTGACGGCGAGGCGTTCATGGCCCGCCAGCAGTTGCGGGTATCGTTGTGGGACATCGATGCCCAGGATGACGGTGCATTGAGCGCAGAGGCATCCGCACAGCGCGTATTGACCCTGATGTTGTTGTGGCGCAAGGGCGTGATCCAGTTTCATGACAGCCTTCCCAAGGCGCAGCCGGCGGTGGATTGGCTGCTGCGCAATACCGCGCAAAGCGGCATCGGCTGGGAGGATTGCCGGGAATATGGATACCGCGAATAGAGGGTATGACTTCTGAGCGTAGTCCCCTCTGACGCTGGCGCCAAGGCCTCTTCGTCAATCGGAAAAATAAACTTCAAAAATGCGTAAAAGTGCTTTTTTCGGTCATGGTTTTTGCGGTATGAAGAAACCAGACAGCCGATTCCTGCAGCACAGGTGGCGTCATCCAGGCCCACCTAGCCAGGTTCGCTTCCCGCCCGTAACAACGCGGATACGGGGACAGCGGCAGTCACTCTGCGGCGTAACAGACCACGCCGTGTGGCTTCGACATAAGGTGACCGAGTATGGATGACCAAGGACGCAACCCTTCCTCCAGCAAGCCAATCCTGTATGTGCTCGATACCAACGTCCTGATTCACGACCCTAACGCGTTACTGAACTTCGAGGAGCACCATGTCGCCATACCGATGACGGTGCTGGAGGAACTCGACAAGCTCAAGACCGGCAAACAGAGCATCGCCGCCGAATGCCGCCAGGCCATCCGCCTGATAGACCAGACCCTCGGTGACGCTTCGCCCAGCGATGTCGAGCAGGGCGTACCGATCCAGCGCAACAAGAGCGGCCCCAAGGGGTTCCTGTCCATCCTGATGACCCCGCGCAACGAGCCGAACAAGCTGCTGCCGGAAAACCTCAACGACAACATCATCATCAACCAGTTGCTCGAAGTCCGGGCCCGGCGCACCGACCTGGACGTCGTGCTGGTCACCAAAGACATCAACATGCGCCTGAAGGCGCGCGCTTGCGGTATAGCGGCTGAGGACTACAGCACCGACCAACTGGTCGATGACGTGTCCTTGCTGTCCAAGGGCTACCATTCGGTCACCGGCTCGTTCTGGGACCGCGTGAGCAAGGTCGATACCCGCCAGGAGCGCGGCCGCACCTGGCATCGGGTGCAGATGATCGACAACCTGCCAGCCGTGCACGTCAACGAGTTCATCATCGATGAGCAGGGCTTCGTCGGGTGGATCAAGGGCATTCGTGACGACGAACTGTTGCTGCTCGACCTGCACCAGGAGCCATTGCTGCACCAGGAAGCCTGGGGCCTGAAACCACGCGATATTCACCAAAGCCTGGCGTTGTTCGCCCTGCTGGACCCGGATATCCACCTGGTGAACCTGACCGGCGCCGCCGGCTCCGGTAAAACCATCCTGGCGCTGGCTGCGGCCATCGAGCAAACCATGGTCAGCAAGCGCTACCGGCGCATCATCGCCACCCGCAGCGTGCAGGGGCTGGACCAGGAGATTGGCTTCCTGCCGGGTACCGAAGCAGAGAAGATGGAGCCGTGGCTGGGCGCCATCACCGACAACCTCGAAGCCTTGCACATGGATGACGAAAGCACCCATGGCAGCGTCGAATACATCCTTGAGCGCGTGCCGCTGCAGTTCAAGTCGCTGAACTACATCCGTGGCCGTAGCTTCCAGCAGAGCCTGATCCTGATTGACGAGTGCCAGAACCTGACGCCGCACCAGATGAAAACCATCATCACCCGTGCCGGCTCCGGGTCCAAGGTGGTCTGCCTGGGTAACCTGGCGCAGATCGACACCCCCTACCTGTCCGCGACCAGCTCGGGCCTGACCTATCTGACCGAGCGCTTCAAGGACTTCCCCCATGGCGTGCACATCACCCTGCAGGGCGTGCCTCGCTCGGTGCTGGCCGAGTACGCCGAGTCTCATTTGTAAACCTTGTAGCCGGGCAGATTACTGCCCGGCCTCTTCGTGGACGCGCCCGTTCACAGGAACTCCACTTGATTCGAGGCCGTGGAGCTCTTGTGGGAGCGGGCGTGCCTGCGAAGAGGCAAAACCTGCCGACACATACCTCTGCTCAAACCTGACCCACAGGTTTACACTGCGAACTCCCTTCACAGGAGCAAAGCAGTGCTGACACATCTTGATTCCCAGGGGCGGGCCAACATGGTCGACGTCACTGAAAAGGCCGTGACCGAGCGCGAGGCTACCGCCGAGGCGCGGGTGCGCATGTTGCCGCAGACCTTGCAGATGATCGTCGATGGTGAACACCCCAAGGGTGACGTGTTCGCCGTGGCGCGCATTGCCGGGATACAGGCGGCGAAAAAAACCAGCGACCTGATTCCGCTGTGCCACCCGCTGATGCTCACCAGCGTCAAGGTCGAGCTCAGCGCCGAGGGGCAGGATGCCGTGCGCATCGTCGCCCGCTGCAAGCTGGCCGGGCAGACCGGTGTGGAGATGGAGGCGCTGACCGCCGCCAGCGTGGCCGCGCTGACGATCTATGACATGTGCAAGGCTGTGGATAAAGGTATGGTCATCGAGCAGGTGCGCCTGCTGGAAAAACTCGGTGGCAAGAGTGGCCATTACAAGGTGGAGGCGTGATGAAGGTCAAGGTGATGTACTTCGCCCGTTACCGCGAACTGTTGGGCGTGGATGCCGAGCGGGTGGAGGGGGCGTTCAAGGTGCTCGATGATGTGCGCCAGGCCTTGGTAGCCAAGGGCGGGCAGTATGAAGTGCTGGCCGAGCAGAACCTGATGTGCGCGCGCAACGAAGAGCTGTGCAAGCTCGATGAGCCGCTGGAAGAGGGCGATGAAGTGGCGTTCTTCCCGCCGGTGACCGGAGGCTGAACATGGCTGTGCGAGTGCAGGAAGGCGCGTTCGACCCGGGGGCTGAGACCAATGCCATGCATGCAGCCAATGTGGGCGTGGGCGCGGTGGTCGGTTTTGTCGGCTATGTGCGGGATTTCAACGATGGCCGCGAAGTGGCGGGGATGTTCCTCGAACACTATCCGGGCATGACCGAAAAGGCCCTGGCCAAGATCGTGGTCGAGGCCGAGCAGCGTTGGCCGCTATTGAAGGTGGAGGTGCTGCACCGCATCGGTGCGCTGGAACCGGGCGAACCGATTGTGTTCGTGGGGGTGGCCAGTGCCCATCGGCAGGCGGCGTTCGATGCCTGCAACTTCATCATGGACTACCTGAAGACCCGGGCGCCGTTCTGGAAGAAGGAGAATACTCAGGAAGGGCCAAGGTGGGTGGAGGGGCGGCAGAGTGACCAGGATGCGGCGGGGCGCTGGTAATCAAGGCGCCACCGGTCGCCTGTAGGAGCGGGTTTACCCGCGAAAGGGCCGGCCCTGCTGGCCAATCTCCACCCGCCGTTCACCGTTGCCGCCACTACCGTATTCGCGGGTAAACCCGCTCCTACAGGGGGGCTTGTGTGGCGATTGGGCCGCACAAGGCCGCTCCCACAGGGCGCGTGTAGCCCGCTGAAGGTCAGTGATGCTTGCGCGGCACCGGCTTGAGCAGTTCATCCGGCGGCATCTCGCACTTGATCTTGCGCCCCAGCAGCGCTTCGATCGCCGGCAGCTGATACGAGTCATCCTCACCGGCAAAGCTGATCGATACACCACTGGTGCCGGCACGGCCGGTACGGCCAATGCGGTGCACGTAGTCGTCAGGGTCTTCCGGCAGGGTGAAGTTGATCACGTGGCTGATGCCATCGATATGGATCCCGCGCCCGGCCACGTCGGTGGCCACCAGCACGGTGATGCGCCCTTCGCGGAAGCTCTCCAGGGTTCGGATGCGCTTGTGCTGCGGCACGTCGCCCGACAGCTGGGCGGCATTGATACCGTCGCGTACCAGCTTTTCCTCGATGCGCCGCACTTCGTCCTTGCGGTTGGCGAACACCATCACCCGTTCCCACTTGTTCTGGGTCACCAGGTTGTACAGCAGTTTGTACTTGTCGCTGCCGGCCACCGCATACACGTGCTGCTCCACCGTTTCGCTGGCCACGTTCTCCGGCTCGATCTCGACGATGGCCGGGTTGGTGGTCCACTGCTTGGCCAGGTTCATCACATCGTCGGTGAAGGTGGCGGAGAACAGCAGGGTCTGGCGCTCGCTTTTCGGCGGTGTCTGACGAATGATTTGGCGGACCTGGGGGATGAAGCCCATGTCGAGCATACGGTCGGCTTCGTCAAGCACCATCACCTCGACCATGTCCAGGTGCACTTCACCACGCTGGTTGAAGTCCAGCAGGCGGCCCGGCGTAGCCACCAGAATATCGCAGTGGCGCGCTTCCAGAGCTTTGAGCTGCTTGTCGAAGTCCATGCCACCGACGAAGCTCATCACGTTCAGGCCGGTGTACTTGGTCAGGGCAGCGGCGTCCTTGGCGATCTGCACCACCAGCTCGCGGGTGGGGGCGATGATCAGCGCCCGCGGCTCGCCCATGTAGCGCTCTTTAGGCGGTGGCGTCTGCTGCAACTGGGAAATGATCGAGATCAGGAAGGCGGCCGTCTTGCCGGTGCCCGTCTGGGCCCGGCCGATGGCGTCCTGGCCACGCAGGGTGTAACCCAGGACCTGCGCCTGGATCGGCGTGCAGTACGGGAAGCCCAGGTCGTGGATGGCGTGCATCAGCTCGTTGGACAGCTTGAAGTCGTGGAAGCGGGTTTTGCCTTCCTGCGGCTCGACCACGAAGTCTTCGGGCTTCCACAGGCTGGCCTGTGGCTTGGGCTTGCGTTCGCGGCGCGGTTTGTCCTTGGCCGGTTGATCGGCAGGTGGCGTCGCGGCGGCAGGTTGCTCAGCCTTGGGGGCGGGGTTGGCATGGGGTGCGGCCGGTTTTGCCGCGGGCCGGGCTTCCGGCGTCACGCTGGCAGCAGGAGCGGCGGCTTGTGGCGCGGCCTCTCCCTTGCCGAATATTTTTCTGAGTGCTTTGAGCACGGTCGTCTCATCAACTGATTAAGGAATGTACGCCGGGCAGTGTAATGCAAGATCCGGGCGCGGCGTAGCGGAATACGCCCACAACTACAAGCGAGGCTGCCTATTGCAGCTGCTTGCTCAGCCAGTCGTGGATATCGTTCAGTTCTTCGACCGCCACTTCGTGTTCCATCGGGTATTCGTACCAGCGGGCAGCGACGCCCCAGGTGTTCAGGTACTCGAAGGCGGTACGGCCCATGGACGGGATGACCACCGAGTCATGCACGCCATGCAGGCACAGGGCCGGGGTGCGTTGCTGGCAGGCACTCAACTGGTGCTGGTCATTGAAGGTGGGGGCATAGGTGGACAGGGCGATCACCCCGCCCAGTGCTTCCTGCCACTTTATATAGGCAGTGTGCAGCACCACCGCGCCGCCCTGGGAGAAGCCGGCCAGGAAGATCCGCGTCAGGTCGATGCCTTTGGCCTGTTCGGCCTTGATCAGGGCAACCACCTGCTCGGCAGATTCTTCCAGCTGCGCTTCGTCGATGGCACGGGCCGGGGTCATGGCCTTGATGTCATACCAGCTGGGCATGGCATAGCCGCCGTTGATGGTCACGGGGCGGGTCGGTGCCTGGGGCATGATGAAGCGTGTGCTGAGCAAGCGCTCCTGCATGAATTCGGCCACAGGTAGGAAGTCGTAACGGTCGGCCCCCAGACCGTGCAACCAGATCACACAGGCGTCAGCGGTTTTCTGTGGTTCGAGAATCAGCGGGTTGGTCATGACTGCTCCGAAAGTGTGCGGGTCTTGTTATGGCGTGCGTGAAAAGAAAGCACCGGAAATGATTGTCGGAAAAAGAATGTCGCAACGATACAACTTTTCCTACTTGACGAGCGCTTAAACGCTACAGCCAGAAAATTTGGTACGCGGTTTGCAACTACACCTGTGATGCAAAGGGCAGGCCGTGACGGTAACACCCTCTGCACGCGAAGGCTGTCACAGAACAGTCCATTGCGCCAATTGACCCAATAACAAGCCAATACGGGTCGGATACGCCTCAAAAGGGTGCGGTGCAATTCCGGCTCGATACAACAAGAGCGATTTGGAGGTTGTGAATGAAGATGTTGAAAACCACCCTGGCAGTCCTGACCGCTGCCGCCGCGCTGGGCGCCGTGAGCACTGCCCAGGCCGGCGCCACCCTCGATGCGGTAAAGAAGAAGGGCTTCGTCCAGTGTGGCGTGAGCGACGGTCTTCCAGGCTTCTCGGTACCTGATGCGCAGGGCAAGATCGTCGGCATCGATGCCGATGTCTGCCGCGCCGTGGCCGCCGCCGTGTTCGGCGATGCCACCAAGGTCAAGTTCAGCCAGCTCAACGCCAAGGAACGCTTCACTGCCCTGCAGTCGGGCGAGGTCGACGTACTGTCGCGTAACACCACCTGGACCAGCTCGCGCGATGCCGGCATGGGCCTGGTGTTCGCGGGTGTCACCTACTATGACGGCGTCGGCTTCCTGGTCAACAAGAAGCTCGGCGTTTCCAGCGCCAAGGAGCTCGATGGCGCGACCATCTGCATCCAGGCAGGCACCACCACCGAGCTGAACGTGTCGGACTTCTTCCGCGCCAATGGCCTGAAGTACACCCCGATTACCTTCGACACCTCTGACGAGAGCGCCAAATCGCTGGAGTCGGGCCGTTGCGACGTGCTGACTTCGGACAAATCGCAGCTGTTCGCCCAGCGCTCCAAGCTGGCCGCGCCGACCGACTACGTGGTGTTGCCGGAAACCATCTCCAAGGAGCCGCTGGGCCCGGTAGTGCGTAAAGGCGACGAGGAGTGGTTCAGCATCGTCAAGTGGACCCTGTTCGCCATGCTCAATGCCGAAGAAGCGGGCATCACTTCCAAGAACGTCGAGGCCGAGGCCAAGGCCACCAAGAACCCGGATGTCGCCCGACTGCTGGGTGCGGATGGCGAGTATGGCAAGGACCTCAAGCTGCCCAAAGACTGGGTAGTGCAGATCGTCAAGCAAGTGGGTAACTATGGCGAAGTGTTCGAGAAGAACCTGGGCCAGAGCACTGACTTGAAGATCGACCGTGGCATGAACGCCCTGTGGAACAACGGCGGCATCCAGTACGCGCCTCCAGTGCGCTGATGGCTGCACCCTGCGGCGGCATCCCGCCGCCGCAGGCTGTTCGAATCCCTACTGTCCGGGGCACTTCATGCAAAATCAAATCGGCGCACCCAAGGGCTTGTCCCTTAACGATCCGCGTGTGCGCGCGTGGCTGTTCCAGATCCTCACGATCGTCTTCGTGGTCGGCCTGGGCTGGTACCTGTTCCACAACACGCAAACCAACCTGCAACACCGGGGCATCACCTCGGGCTTCGACTTCCTCGACCGCAGTGCCGGCTTCGGTATCGCCCAGCACCTGATCCCCTATGTGGAATCCGACAGTTATGCGCGGGTGTTCGTCATCGGCCTGCTCAATACGCTGTTGGTGACCTTCATCGGCGTCATTCTGGCGACGATACTGGGCTTCATCATCGGTGTGGCTCGCCTGTCACCGAACTGGATGATCAACAAGCTGGCGACCGTCTATGTGGAAACCTTCCGCAACATTCCGCCGTTGTTGCAGATCCTGTTCTGGTACTTCGCCGTGTTCCTGACCCTGCCGGGACCGCGGGGCAGCATCAACATCGACGACATGTTCTTCATCAGCAACCGCGGCCTGAACATGCCGGGTGCGTCGATGGCCGACGGTTTCTGGCCATTCGTGGTGGCCCTGGCAGTAGCGATTGTCGCGATCGTGCTGATGGTGCGCTTTGCCAACAAGCGCTTCGACGAGACCGGCGTGCCGTTCCACAAATTCTGGGTGGGCCTGGCGCTGTTCATCGCCATCCCAGGGCTGAGCGTGTTGCTGTTCGGCAGCCCGGTCAGCTGGGAAGTGCCGCAGCTCAAAGGCTTCAACTTTGTCGGTGGCTGGGTGCTGATCCCCGAGCTGCTGGCGCTGACCCTGGCGCTGACTATCTATACGGCAGCCTTCATCGCCGAAATCGTGCGTTCCGGCATCCGTTCGGTCAGTCATGGCCAGACCGAAGCCGCGCGCTCGTTGGGCCTGCGCGAGGGCCCGACCCTGCGCAAGGTGATCATCCCCCAGGCACTGCGGGTGATCATTCCGCCGCTGACCAGCCAGTACCTGAACCTGGCGAAGAACTCTTCGCTGGCGGCCGGTATCGGCTACCCGGAGATGGTCTCGCTGTTCGCCGGTACCGTGCTCAACCAGACCGGCCAGGCCATCGAGGTGATCGCCATCACCATGAGTGTCTATCTCGCCATCAGCATCAGCATTTCGCTGCTGATGAACTGGTACAACAAGCGCATTGCGCTGATCGAGCGGTGAGGATACGCCTGTGAATGCCCATGTTTTCAAACCCGATATGCCGCCACCGGTGAAAACCGTCGGCGTGCTCGCATGGATGCGTGCCAATCTGTTCTCCAGCTGGCTTAACACGCTGTTGACCCTGTTCGCCATCTACCTGGTGTGGCTGATCGTGCCGCCGTTACTGCAGTGGGCGTTGATCGATGCCAACTGGGTTGGCACCACGCGCGCCGATTGCACCAAGGAAGGCGCCTGCTGGGTGTTCGTGCAGCAGCGCTTTGGCCAGTTCATGTACGGTTATTACCCGACTGAACTGCGCTGGCGTGTGGACCTGACCGTGTGGCTTGCCGTGCTCGGCGCCGCGCCGCTGTTCATCAAGCGTTTCCCGCGCAAAGCCTTCTACGGCCTGGGCTTCCTGGTGCTGTACCCGGTGCTGGCCTACACCCTGCTGCACGGGGGGTATCTGGGCCTGGAAAGCGTACCGACCAGCCAGTGGGGCGGGCTGATGCTGACCCTGGTGATCGCCACCGTGGGCATCGTCGGCGCCTTGCCGCTGGGCATCCTGCTGGCACTGGGCCGGCGTTCGAGGATGCCGGCCGTGAAAGTGGTGTGCGTAACCTTCATCGAGTTCTGGCGGGGCGTACCGCTGATCACCGTACTGTTCATGTCGTCGGTGATGCTGCCGTTGTTCCTGCCAGAAGGCATGAGCTTCGACAAGCTGCTGCGGGCGATGATCGGTGTGATCCTGTTCCAGTCGGCGTACATCGCCGAGGTGGTGCGCGGCGGCCTGCAGGCCATCCCCAAGGGCCAGTACGAAGCCGCCGCGGCCATGGGCCTTGGCTACTGGCGCTCGATGGGGCTGGTGATCTTGCCGCAGGCGCTGAAGCTTGTGATCCCCGGCATCGTCAACACCTTCATTGCCCTGTTCAAGGACACCAGCCTGGTGATCATCATCGGCCTGTTCGACCTGCTCAACAGCGTCAAGCAAGCAGCCGCAGACCCTGCCTGGTTGGGCATGGCCACCGAGGGCTACGTGTTCGCCGCCCTGGTGTTCTGGATTTTCTGTTTCGGTATGTCCCGCTACTCCATGCATCTGGAGCGCAAGCTGGACACTGGCCACAAGCGTTAGGAGTTTCGAAATGAGTGAAGCGATCAAGCAGCCTGCTGGCCCCGAAGGCATCATCCAGATGCAGGGTGTGAACAAGTGGTACGGCCAGTTCCATGTGCTCAAGGACATCAACCTGAACGTGCGCCAGGGCGAACGCATCGTGCTGTGCGGGCCGTCCGGCTCGGGCAAGTCCACCACCATCCGCTGCCTTAACCGCCTGGAAGAGCACCAGCAAGGGCGCATCGTGGTCGATGGCGTGGAACTGACCAACGACCTCAAGCAGATCGAGGCCATCCGCCGCGAGGTGGGCATGGTGTTCCAGCACTTCAACCTGTTCCCGCACCTGAGCATCCTGGAGAACTGCACCCTGGCGCCGATGTGGGTGCGCAAGATGCCACGGCGCAAGGCCGAGGAAATTGCCATGCACTACCTGGAGCGTGTGCGGATTCCGGAGCAGGCACACAAGTACCCTGGCCAGTTGTCTGGTGGCCAGCAGCAGCGTGTGGCCATTGCCCGCGCGTTGTGCATGAAGCCCAAGATCATGCTGTTCGACGAGCCGACCTCGGCACTGGACCCGGAAATGGTCAAGGAAGTGCTCGATACCATGGTGGGCCTGGCCGAGGATGGCATGACCATGCTCTGCGTGACCCACGAAATGGGCTTTGCCCGTACCGTGGCGAACCGGGTTATCTTCATGGACAAGGGCGAGATTGTGGAGCAGGCCGCGCCGGATGACTTCTTCGACCGGCCGCGCAGTGATCGGACCAAGTTGTTCCTCAGCCAGATCCTGCATTGATGCTGTTTGGGCTGCGCGGCAGCCCTTCGCGGGCACGCCCGCTCCCACAGGTTTAGCGCTTGCTTTGGAGCCTGCGTAATTCCTGTGGGAGCGGGCGTGCCCGCGAAGGACCGCAAAGCGGCCCTGGATTTATTTCTCTTCCTGGCTCGCAGCCGGCGCCGGTGGCGGCCGCAGCCCCACCTCGGCGATCAGCTTCAACTGCTGCCCGTTGCGCATCACCTCGATGGTGATCTTCTCGTTGGGCTTGATCCGCGCTACTTGGTTCATCGACTTGCGTCCGTCGCCGGCCGGCTCGCCATTGATGCTCAGGATCACGTCACCCAGGTGCAACCCGGCCTTGGCCGCTGGCCCTTCGCGGAAGATACCCGCCACCACGATGCCTGGGCGGTCCTTCATGCCGAACGATTCTGCCAGCTCCTGGCTCAGTGGCTGCACTTCGATACCCAGCCAGCCACGGATCACCTGGCCGTGTTCGACGATCGACTTCATCACCTCCAGTGCCAGTTTTACCGGGATGGCGAAGCCGATGCCCTGCGAGCCACCCGACTTGGAGAAGATCGCGGTATTGATGCCGATCAGGTTGCCATTGGCATCCACCAGCGCACCACCGGAGTTGCCCGGGTTGATCGCCGCGTCGGTCTGGATGAAGTCTTCGTAGTTGTTCAGCCCCAGCTGGTTGCGGCCAGTGGCGCTGATGATGCCCATGGTCACAGTCTGGCCGACGCCGAACGGGTTGCCGATGGCCAGCGATACGTCGCCGATGTGAATGGTGTCGGAACGGCCGATGGTGATCGCCGGGAGGTTCTTCAAGTCGATCTTCAGCACCGCCAGGTCGGTTTCCGGGTCGCTGCCGATCACGCGGGCCAGGGTTTCGCGGCCATCCTTCAGGGCTACGACGATCTGGTCGGCGCCGCTGGTGACATGGTTGTTGGTCAGCAGGTAGCCCTCTGGGCTCATGATTACCGCCGAACCCAGGCTTGATTCCCAGCGGCGCTGTTTGGGCAGGTTATCGCCGAAGAAGCGGCGGAACTGCGGGTCTTCGAACAGCGGGTGGGCGCTTTTGTTCACCACCTTGGTGGTGTACAGGTTGGCCACCGCCGGGGCGGCCAGGGTCACGGCGTCGGCGTACGACACCGGGCCTTGCATGATCCGGGTAGTCTGTGGCGCTTGCTGCAGGTTGACGTCCTGGCTGGGCAGCCCGACCCATTGCGGAAAACGCTGGATGATCAGCATGGCGATCAGTATGCCGGTAAGCAGGGGCCAGCCGAAGTAACGCAAAGCCTTGAACATGAACGAATCCTGGAAAGAGCATGGGCCAGCGGCCTGGCAGTGGGGCATGAGCGCGCGCGATCATACACCGGTTCCCCCAGTGACAGCGACGGCCCATAATGGCCGGCATTATACGGGCGTTCGTCAGGCGTTGCGCCCGAGAAAAGCGCAGTTTTCGAGGAGATTTTCATGGCCGTCGCTCTAAACACCCTGGTCGAGGAAGCCGAGCGTTACCTGGGCAGCGCGAAGATCCAGGATTATTGCCCAAATGGCCTGCAGGTCGAAGGCCGGCCGCAGGTCAGCCGTATTGTCAGTGGTGTTACCGCCAGCCAGGCATTGCTGGATGCCGCGGTCGAGGCCGAGGCCGATCTGGTGCTGGTGCACCACGGTTATTTCTGGAAGGGCGAGAACCCGTGCATCACCGGTATTCGCCAGCGTCGCCTGAAGACCTTGCTGAATAACGATATAAGCCTGTTGGCGTTCCACCTGCCCTTGGACGTGCACCCGGACGTGGGCAACAATGTGCAGCTGGCGCGGCGACTGAAGATCACTGTCGAAGGGCCGCTAGACCCGGAAAACCCCAAAGTGGTCGGGCTGATTGGTTCGCTCGCCGAATCCATGACCGCGCGCGATTTTGCCCGCCGGGTGCAACAGGTGCTAGGGCGTGAGCCGTTGCTGGTCGAAGGCAATGAAATGATCCGCCGGGTGGGCTGGTGCACCGGCGGCGGGCAGGGCTATATCGACACGGCGATTGCCGCCGGGGTCGACCTGTACCTGACCGGCGAGGCGTCCGAGCAGACCTACCACAGTGCGCGCGAGAATGGCGTCAGCTTCATTGCTGCCGGGCACCATGCCACTGAGCGCTACGGGGTGCAGGCGCTGGGCGATTACCTGGCACGACGGTTTGCCGTGGAGCACCTGTTCATCGATTGCCCGAATCCCATCTGAAGGCGGTGTCGCCCCCTTCGCGGGCCTCATAGGAGCGGGTTCACCCGCGAAGAGGCCGGCCCTGCCAGCCCAAACCCCCAGTCATATCGTTAGACTTTTTCGATCTAGCCAGCCTCCTAAATAGAAGCAGCTGCTGTGATAAAGTGGCTCGCTCGAACACGGCCCGCAGGCCGTCCATAAGATCGTTTTTCGTGAGTAGCCATGGTCGACAAACTGACGCACTTGAAACAGCTGGAGGCGGAGAGCATCCACATCATCCGCGAGGTGGCCGCCGAGTTCGACAACCCGGTGATGCTGTACTCGATCGGCAAGGACTCCGCCGTGATGCTGCACCTGGCGCGCAAGGCCTTCTTCCCGGGCAAGCTGCCGTTCCCGGTGATGCACGTCGACACCCAGTGGAAATTCCAGGAGATGTACAGCTTCCGCGACAAGATGGTCGAGGAAATGGGCCTGGAGCTGATCACCCACGTCAACCCCGAGGGTGTGGCGCAAGGTATCAACCCGTTCACCCATGGCAGTTCCAAGCACACCGACATCATGAAGACCCAGGGCCTGAAGCAGGCGCTGGACAAGCATGGTTTCGACGCTGCCTTCGGCGGTGCGCGCCGCGACGAAGAGAAGTCGCGGGCCAAGGAACGTGTGTATTCGTTCCGTGACAGCAAGCACCGCTGGGATCCGAAGAACCAGCGCCCCGAGCTGTGGAACGTGTACAACGGCAAGGTCAACAAGGGCGAGTCGATCCGCGTCTTCCCGCTGTCGAACTGGACCGAACTGGACATCTGGCAGTACATCTACCTTGAAGGCATCCCGATCGTGCCGCTGTACTTCGCCGCCGAGCGTGAAGTCATCGAGAAGAACGGCACCCTGATCATGATCGACGACGAGCGCATCCTCGAGCACCTCTCCGAGGAAGAAAAAGCCCGCATCGTCAAGAAGAAGGTGCGTTTCCGTACCCTCGGCTGCTACCCGCTGACGGGCGCTGTCGAGTCGGAAGCCGAGACGCTCACCGACATCATTCAGGAAATGCTCCTGACGCGCACTTCCGAGCGCCAGGGCCGGGTCATCGACCACGATGGCGCCGGTTCCATGGAAGACAAAAAACGTCAGGGCTACTTCTAATTTTCAGGGTTACTCCATGTCGCACCAATCCGATTTGATCAGCGAAGATATCCTCGCTTATCTGGCTCAGCACGAGCGTAAAGAACTGCTGCGTTTCCTCACCTGCGGCAACGTGGATGACGGCAAGAGCACCCTGATCGGGCGCCTGCTGCACGACTCCAAGATGATCTACGAGGACCACCTCGAGGCCATCACCCGCGATTCGAAGAAAGTCGGCACCACCGGCGAAGAAGTCGACCTGGCGCTGCTGGTAGATGGCCTGCAGGCCGAGCGCGAGCAGGGCATCACCATCGATGTCGCCTACCGCTACTTCTCCACCGCCAAGCGCAAGTTCATCATCGCCGACACCCCGGGCCATGAGCAGTACACCCGCAACATGGCCACCGGTGCGTCCACCTGCGACCTGGCGATCATCCTGGTCGATGCCCGTTACGGCGTGCAGACCCAGACCCGTCGCCACAGCTACATCGCGTCGTTGCTGGGCATCAAGCACATCGTGGTCGCGGTCAACAAGATGGACCTGAAGGGCTTCGATGAAGGCGTCTTCGAGTCGATCAAGGCCGACTACCTGAAGTTCGCCGAAGCCATCAACCTGACCCCGAGCAGCCTGCACTTCGTGCCGATGTCGGCGCTCAAGGGTGACAACGTGGTCAACCACAGCGAGCAATCGCCGTGGTACGCCGGCCCGACGCTGATGGAAATCCTCGAAACCGTCGAGGTTTCGGCCGACCGCAACTTCACCGACCTGCGTTTCCCGGTGCAGTACGTCAACCGTCCCAACCTGAACTTCCGCGGCTTCGCGGGCACCATCGCCAGTGGCGTGGTGCACAAAGGTGACGAGATTGTCGTGCTGCCGTCGGGCAAGAGCAGCCGGGTCAAGTCCATCGTCACCTACGAAGGTGAACTGGAAAACGCCGGCCCAGGCCAGGCCGTGACCCTGACCATGGAAGACGAGATCGACATCTCCCGTGGCGACCTGCTGGTACATGCCGACAACGTCCCGCCGGTCACCGACCAGTTCGACGCCATGCTGGTGTGGATGGCCGAGGAGCCGATGCTCCCGGGCAAGAAATACGACATCAAGCGTGCCACCAGCTACGTGCCAGGTTCGATTGCCAGCATCACCCACAAGGTCGATGTGAATACCCTGGAGCAGGGCGCTGCCAGTGCGCTGCAGCTGAACGAGATCGGTCGCGTCAAGGTAGCCCTGGACACCTCGATCGCCCTCGACGGTTACGACAGCAACCGCACCACCGGTGCGTTCATCGTCATCGACCGCCTGACCAACGGCACCGTTGGCGCCGGCATGATCATCGCCCCGCCAGTGTTGCCACACGGCAGCACCGGCCATCATGGCAAGCAGGCCCACGTGTCCACCGAAGAGCGCGCCCTGCGCTTCGGCCAGCAGCCAGCCACCGTGCTGTTCAGCGGCCTGTCGGGTGCTGGCAAGAGCACCTTGGCCTATGCCGTTGAGCGCAAGCTGTTCGACATGGGCCGTGCGGTGTACGTGCTCGATGGCCAGAACCTGCGTCACGACCTGAACAAGGGCCTGCCACAGGACCGCGCTGGCCGTACCGAGAACTGGCGCCGCGCCGCCCATGTGGCGCGCCAGTTCAACGAAGCCGGCATGCTGACCCTGGCTGCGTTCGTGGCCCCGGATGCCGAAGGCCGCGAACAGGCCAAGGCGCTGATCGGCAAGGAACGCCTGGTGACCGTTTACGTCCAGGCCTCGCCGCTGGTTTGCCGCGAGCGTGACCCGCAAGGCCTGTACGCTGCCGGTGGCGACAACATCCCGGGTGAAAGCTTCCCGTTCGATGTGCCGCTGGATGCTGATCTTGTGATCGACACCCAGGCCACCAGCGTGGACGAAGGCGTGAAACAGGTGCTGGACGTGCTGCGTCAGCGTGGCGCGATCTAAGCGCTAGCCTGCAAGGAAAACCCCGCTTCGGCGGGGTTTTTTCTATTGCTCAGTTCGGGTGAAAAGGCCCTCAGAGTTCAGGGCCTTGCTCGTGTTAGCTGGGCTTGAAACCGTCTTTACCGTTGGCTAGCCGCCATTGCTTGACTATTTCTAGTACTTTTTCAGGTTTACCATTTTCCTTTGGGTTTGGTCTGTACAAAAGATCGTAGCCTGAGGGGTGTTCAGTGATTTTTGAAAAATGATCAAGAAGTCCTCCCAGTACATGATCGGGTTCTTCCAAGTTGGCTCTGTGGATTTCAATTATGAGTGCCAAGAATTCGTTTTCGGTATAGTCAGAAAGGTTGGTTTTTTCACTCATGGTTTTGTTCCGTAGTGAATGCTGTTGTGCGATAGCGGTGTGACAATACGAATGTTATCCATGTCATAAACGCCGCCCCCTTCACTGATCGGGATTACATGATGAAGTATAAAGGTCTTTTGGCTCAGGTGGCTGTCTGGGAAATCGACTATCGGTGAGTAGCCGTTTTTTCTCATCCGACTCAGGCTCATTTCATCAAATTGCTTTGAAAGCTCAGGATCATTAGCCACCGCTTTCCAGAACTGTCGCCGGAATGCGTCAAAATTTCTGAATTCCCTACTTTTAAGAAGTTCTGCAATTTGAGCAGGAATCGGAGCACCCTCAAGGCTGGCTGCCTCCTTTCGCCATGTATCTGACACCTGTGCACCATGTCCGGTCGATGTTCCTGCCTCGTATCGCGGGCTCTTGAACACCACCAGAATAGGCGGTAATCCGGAGTCCATGGGGAAGGTGATGATCAGCCGTTCCTGGTCCAGCAGATCAAGCGCGGGGTAACCCTCCTGCTCGGTGACGACAGGGTTCAGGCTGCTGCCGGTGTACACGACGGTACCAGGCGGGACTAGCGGTAGGCTGGTGGAGTTTCCCTCATCGCCACCCGGCGCGCTGGCGGGTGTCCAGGTCAGAATCCGTTGCGGATTATCCAGCGCCAGGCTGTAGACCTGCCGCTCGCTGTCGAACGTTGCTGCGCGTACCGCCACCGGCTTGCCACTCGGCACCACGTAGAGATCCAGTTCGTTTTCGTTCTCAACCCCCGCCAGAAGGTAGGGCAGGTCGATGCTGGTCGAGGATGCCGCCAAGGCAGCAAGGTCGGGCCCACCGGCAGGGCTAAGGCTGTCGAGTGGGGTGCTGATGAGGTACTGGCGTTCACTGTTGCCCAGCGTTGATGGCCAGGCCATCGCAAGGGTGCCTACTGCGACCGAAGGGACAGTCGTAGCAACAAGCCGGGTAAGTGCCGCTGCGATCGATTCAGCCAAGGCAGAGTAAGCCGCTTCGGCTACGGCAAAAGTGGTAGCCCCAATTGGGATTACGGCAGGTGTGGATACCGCTAGCCGCGCTTCATTGATATAGGAGACACTACGCCGCAAAGCCTCTTGCCTTTGGCGCTCGGCTTCAGCAGCCAAGCGTTCGGCTTCGGCCTGCTGGCGTGCAGCTTCTTCCTGTGCAGCGAGTTGAGCCTGGAGGTTTTCCACTTCAGCCGCGCGCTGCATCAGGTTCTGCGTGGCACCTGCATATACCCCCAGGAATCTGATCGATTCGGTTAGCGCCAGTGCCAGGTGGTATTCCTGCCAGCGTGGGCCAGCCCGGCGCAACCGTTGCTCATCTACAAGGTGCAAAAGCCCTTCAAGTTGTGGTTTCGACAGGGGGCTGTTGATGCGCGGGTTTTGATCTTGATAGGGGGGAACTTGCGACTGCTTGGCCTGCACCAAGGCGGCAGCAGTTGCCAGGTAGGTACTGAAGGTTTGGACAAGCGTGAGCGTGTCGTCAATGACGGTTTGACCCAGCTCATGCTGAAGGACGTTGGGTAAACAATCGAAATGTATTTGTCGCTCTGTGTGGATCTGCGCTGTTCTACGCGCAATCACCTGCAACAAATCCAGCGGTTGCTGGCTGAGTTCTTCCTGATCTACCTGGCTTGCCAGTGCTCGAAGTTCGTCAGCCAATGCTTGGTGCTTCTGAGCTTCCAGGTGTAAACGGTACGTACCCTCCCAAGACTTCTGCAGCCTTGTGGCCCATTCCACGCCTAATTCCTGGCCTGTTGTTGCTGCGAAGAAACCCGGGTCTAGAAACCGGCTCATCATTGAGTCGCCCCGCTTGTAGAATGCGGGTACGCCAAAGTAGTTGTTGGCGTCGGGTAAAATCTGCAGATAACCATCACGAATCTGGCTGATGCGCGACGACAGGATTTGTTGCTCTGTTACGAATGGTGATGCCGCGCCGTTTGTACTGCTCGCCTCGGCTTTGATCTGGGCTTTTAGTGCATTTATAGTTTCAGGAAGCTGGTTTGTTTCATGAGCATACTTATCTGAATAGTCCTTTTCGATGATTTGAAATTCTTCTGTCAGCACCCTACGCGTGGAAATAACCCGAGCAATATCATTTTTGGTTGGGCTGGTGCCGCGTGGATAACCATCGCTTAGCCCCCAGCCACCTGAGCCCGGCCCACCGCCACCGATAAAACTCAGTTCAATACCTGTAGGTGCTTGCGCACTGATGTATAGCGCCTCATCGAGATAATACGTATTGTCCCGTGCCATGTAGGTTCTCCTGATCACTACATGGGCTAGGTTTACGTATATCGAATTTGCGGTATGTCAGCTGCAGCCTGTCAATCAGTAGGAAGCTTCGTGTTGCTCGGAAAGATCCGTCTCAGATATGTTTCTCCGACACCGGTATCACCCGTCTTTCCTTCACCGCTTTGTACGAAAAACTCGAATAGATCTCCTTCACCCCCGGCAACCGCTGCAGCACTTCCCGGGTAAATTCGCCAAACGACTCCAGGTCCCGTGCCAGGATCTCCAGCAGAAAGTCATAGCGGCCGGAGATGTTGTGGCAGGCGACGATCTCGGGGATTTCCATCAGGCGCTGTTCAAACGCCAGCGCCATGTCCTTGGTGTGCGAGTCCATCATGATGCTGACGAACGCGGTCACACCAAACCCCAGCGACTTGGGCGAGAGGATGGCCTGGTAGCCGGTGATGTAGCCGTTTTCCTCCAGTAACTTGACCCGTCGCCAGCAGGGCGAGGTAGTCAGTGCCACCTGGTCGGCGAGTTCGGCAACGGTGAGACGGGCATTGTCCTGCAAGGCGGCGAGCAGGGCGCGGTCGGTGCGGTCGAGGCTTGAAGGCATTTTTTGCCCTCCTGGTCCGTTGATTATTGTTTTTGTTCCAGCAAGCGCGTGTATGCGTAGGCTATTTTGGAAAAAATCGGGCAGCTCGGTGGCATAAGCTTATAGCAAACCACAAGAGGCTGTTGCCATGCGCGACTCCCACCACAACACCGGTTTTTCCACGCGGGCCATTCATCATGGCTATGACCCGCTTTCCCATGGTGGCGCCCTGGTGCCACCGGTGTACCAGACGGCTACCTATGCCTTCCCCACTGTCGAGTACGGTGCTGCCTGCTTCGCCGGGGAGGAACCTGGGCATTTCTACAGCCGCATTTCCAACCCCACGCTGGCCTTGCTGGAGCAGCGCATGGCGTCGCTGGAGGGCGGTGAAGCGGGGTTGGCGTTGGCCTCGGGGATGGGTGCGATTACCTCAACCCTCTGGACCCTGCTCAGGCCTGGCGATGAGCTGATTGTCGGGCGCACCCTGTATGGCTGTACCTTCGCTTTTCTGCACCACGGTATTGGTGAGTTCGGGGTGAAAGTTCGCCATGTCGATCTCAACGATGCCAAGGCCCTGAAAGCGGCGATCACCAGCAAAACACGGATGATCTACTTCGAAACACCGGCCAACCCCAACATGCAACTTGTGGATATTGCGGCTGTTGTGGAGGCCGTGCGGGGGCATGATGTGCATGTGGTGGTCGATAACACCTACTGTACGCCGTACCTGCAGCGGCCACTGGAGCTGGGGGCGGACCTGGTGGTGCACTCGGCAACCAAGTACCTCAGTGGGCATGGTGATATCACTGCCGGGTTGGTGGTGGGGCGCAAGGTGTTGGTCGATCGCATTCGCCTGGAAGGGCTGAAGGATATGACCGGGGCAGTGCTGTCGCCCCATGACGCGGCGCTACTGATGCGCGGGATCAAGACGCTTGCCTTGCGCATGGACCGGCATTGTGCCAATGCCCAGCAGGTGGCGGAGTTTCTCGTCCGGCAGCCGCAGGTGGAATTGATTCATTACCCGGGGCTACCGTCTTTTGCCCAGTACGCGTTGGCCCAGCGACAGATGCGTTTGCCTGGCGGGATGATTGCCTTTGAGCTCAAGGGTGGCATTGAGGCGGGGCGGCGCTTCATGAATGCACTGCAGCTCTTTGCCCGGGCGGTGAGCCTGGGGGATGCCGAGTCGCTGGCGCAGCATCCGGCGAGCATGACGCATTCCAGCTATACGCCGCAGGAGCGGGCGCATCACGGGATATCGGAGGGGTTGGTGCGTCTGTCGGTGGGGCTGGAGGATGTGGAGGACCTGCTGGCAGATGTCGAACAGGCATTGCAGGCCTGCTGTTAGGTTGCCCGCGAAGAGGCCATTGAATCCAGCCCACAAAAAAGGCCTCTTGCGAGGCCTTTGTCACATTCAGATCAACGTTTGAGCCCGTAGCTTTCGTCGAGCATGCCCGGCGAGTTAGGCGCTTTCGGTGCATAGTCGCGCGGCACTTCGGCGGTGTCTTTAGGTGGGGTCAGGCGGTCACGCGGGCCTTGCGGTGCATCGGAGTGCAGCGCAGCCAGCAGGCGTTGGCGGGTGACGTCATCGAGGGCCAGGCTGTTGGCGCCTTCAGCCAGGTGATCCTGTACGTCCTGATAGCTCTGGGTCAGTTTCTTGACCAGCATGGCGGTGCTGTTGAAATGGGTGACCACTTCGTTCTGGTAGCTGTCGAAGCGCTTCTGGATGTCATCCAGTTGACGCTGGGTGTTGCTCGGGGCCGCATTGGGCAGCAGGCGGGCAACAATGAAACCGACTGCCACACCGATGACCAGGGCCAGGGTTGGCAACAACCAAACAAGGAGCGAGAGTTCCACGAGTCCTTCCTCTATAAACGGCTTTGCTTTACGTTAACGGCTCAGACCTGCGCTGTATACCGCGAGCGATCGCAAATCAGAACAGAATTTCACACCTAGACGAATCGACCCTTCCCGAGGTCACGGAGTAGTGCCTTGCTTGTCCGCGAAACCCCCTTGTTCATCGATGGCCCCAGCGGCCAGCTGGAAGCCTTGTACCTGGACGTGGCCAATGCCCGTGGCGCGGTGCTGATCTGCCACCCTAACCCGGTCCAGGGCGGCACCATGCTCAACAAGGTTGTCTCGACCCTGCAGCGCACCGCACGTGATGCCGGTTATGTGACCCTGCGTTTCAACTACCGTGGCGTCGGCCAGAGCGCCGGCAGCCACGACATGGGCGCTGGCGAAGTGGCCGATGCCGAGGCCGCTGCAGCATGGCTGCGTGCCAGGCACCCCGGGCTACCGCTGGTGCTGATGGGCTTTTCGTTCGGTGGTTTCGTTGCCACCAGCCTGGCCGGGCGCCTTGAAACTGCAGGCGTCGAGTTGCAGCACCTGTTCATGATCGCCCCGGCGGTCATGCGCCTGACCGCCGAATTCCCGATGCCGCAGCGCTGCCCGCTCACCGTGGTGCAGCCGGACGCCGATGAAGTCGTCGCGCCGCAGCTGGTTTACGAATGGTCCGACAGCCTGTCGCGTCCCCATGAGCTGCTGAAAGTGGCAGAATGCGGACACTTCTTCCATGGCAAGCTGACCGATCTGAAGGATCTGCTGCTGCCGCGCCTTTCGAACTGAGCCAAGCCTGAATAAGCGAACACCCATGACCACGCGCATTCTTACCGGTATCACCACCACTGGCACTCCGCACCTGGGCAACTACGCCGGCGCCATCCGCCCGGCGATCCGTGCCAGCCAGCAGCCCGGTGTCGATTCGTTCTACTTCCTGGCCGACTACCACGCCCTGATCAAGTGCGACGACCCGCTGCGCATCCAGCGCTCGCGCCTGGAAATCGCCGCCACCTGGCTGGCCGGTGGCCTGGACCCGGACAAGGTGACCTTCTATCGCCAGTCCGACATCCCGGAAATCCCCGAGCTGACCTGGCTGCTGACCTGCGTTGCCGCCAAAGGCCTGCTGAACCGCGCGCATGCCTACAAGGCCTCGGTGGACAAGAACGTCGAGAACGGCGAAGACCCGGACGCCGGCGTGACCATGGGCCTGTTCAGCTACCCGGTGCTGATGGCCGCCGATATCCTGATGTTCAACGCCAACAAGGTGCCGGTTGGCCGTGACCAGATCCAGCACGTGGAAATGGCCCGCGATATCGGCCAGCGCTTCAACCACCTGTTCGGCCAGGGCAAGGATTTCTTCGCCTTGCCGGAGGCTGTGATCGAGGAAAGCGTGGCGACCCTGCCGGGCCTGGACGGGCGCAAGATGTCCAAGAGCTATGACAACACCATCCCGTTGTTCACCAGCGCCAAGGACATGAAAGACGCCATCTCGCGCATCGTCACCGATTCGCGCGCGCCAGGTGAGGCGAAAGACCCGGACAACGCGCACCTGTTCACCCTGTACCAGGCCTTCTCCACGCCTGAACAATGCGCCGGTTTCCGCGAAGAGCTGCTGCAGGGCCTGGGCTGGGGCGATGCCAAGCAGCGCCTGTTCCAGCTGCTGGACGGCCAGCTGGCCGAGAAGCGCGAGTACTATCATCAGTTGATCGCCCGGCCGGCGGACCTGGAAGACATCCTGCTGGCTGGCGCCGCCAAGGCCCGCAAGATCGCCACGCCGTTCCTCGAGCAGCTGCGCGAGGCCGTTGGCCTGCGTTCATTCCGCAGCAGCGTGCAGGCCACCGCCGAAGTGAAGAAAAAAGCCACCAAGAGCGCGCGTTTTGTCAGCTTCCGTGATGAAGACGGCAGCTTCCGCTTCCGCCTGCTGGCCGCTGATGGCGAGCAACTGCTGTTGTCGCGCAGCTTCGCCGACGGCAAGAGTGCCGGCGCCGTGAGCAAGCAGCTGCAGCAAGGTGGCGAGGTTGATGTGCGCGTCGAAGGCCTGAGCTTCGGCCTGTGGCTCAATGGCGAGCAGGTCGCCGACGGGCCGCAGTTCGACAGCGCCGAAGCCCGTGATGCGGCCATTCAGAGCCTGAACGAAGCCTTGGCGCCACAGCAGGACTGAGGCTGCCAAACGGTGGGAGCGGGCGTGCCCGCGAAACAGGCGCCGCGGTGCATGGCACCGGCTTTGCCGGTGTTCGCGGGCACGCCCGCTCCCACAGACTGATTGCCATTAAGCGGGCCTATCGCTACAGTGACGGCCCGTTTTTTGTTGCCTCGCTAACGAATCATGACTCCCTTAGAACGCTATCAAGCAGATCTGAAACGTCCCGACTTCTTCCATGACGCGGCGCAGGAAACTGCGGTGCGTCACCTCCAGCGCCTGTACGACGACCTGGTGCACGCGCAGAACAACAAGCCGGGCATGTTCGGCAAGCTGTTCGGCAAGAAGGAGCAGACTCCGGTCAA
This sequence comes from Pseudomonas sp. yb_2, assembly GCF_043103905.1. Taxonomy (NCBI): domain Bacteria; kingdom Pseudomonadati; phylum Pseudomonadota; class Gammaproteobacteria; order Pseudomonadales; family Pseudomonadaceae; genus Pseudomonas; species Pseudomonas sp. yb_2. Next base: position 136,747 of record NZ_JBICKH010000059.1, read on the forward strand.
GGGCCTGTACTTCTGGGGTGGGGTGGGGCGAGGCAAGACCTACCTGGTTGATACCTTCTACGAAGCGCTGCCGTTCAAGCAGAAGATGCGTACGCACTTCCACCGCTTCATGAAGCGTGTGCACGAGGAGATGAAAACCCTCAAGGGCGAGAAGAACCCGCTTACCATCATTGCCAAGCGCTTCAGCGAAGAGGCCAAGGTGATCTGCTTCGACGAATTCTTCGTGTCGGACATTACCGACGCCATGATCCTCGGCACCTTGATGGAAGAGCTGTTCAAGAATGGCGTGTCGCTGGTGGCCACCTCCAACATCGTGCCGGACGGCCTGTACAAGGACGGCCTGCAGCGTGCGCGCTTCCTGCCGGCCATCGCCATGATCAAGCAGTACACCGACGTGGTGAACGTCGATAGCGGGGTCGACTACCGCCTGCGTCACCTGGAGCAGGCCGAACTGTTCCACTTCCCTCTCGATGACGCGGCGCACCAGAGCATGCGCGCCAGCTTCAAGGCGCTCACCCCTGAGTGCACCCAGGCGATCGAGAACGACGTGCTGATGATCGAGAATCGCCCGATCAATGCCCTGCGTACTTGCGACGACGTCGCCTGGTTCGACTTCCGCGCCCTGTGCGACGGGCCGCGCAGCCAGAACGACTACATTGAGCTGGGCAAGATCTTCCACGCCGTATTGCTGAGCAACGTGGAGCAGATGGGCGTCACCACCGACGACATCGCCCGTCGTTTCATCAACATGGTGGACGAGTTCTACGATCGCAACGTCAAGCTGATCATCTCGGCCGAGGTGGAGTTGAAGGACCTGTATACCGGTGGGCGTCTGAGCTTCGAGTTCCAGCGTACCCTGAGCCGGTTGCTGGAGATGCAATCGCACGAATTCCTGGCGCGCGCACACAAGCCCTGACAGCAGCGGCAAGCGTCAGGCGACAAGGAAAGTTCAGGGCAATGCGCGATCCGCTCTGGTTTTTCCTTGTCGCTTCAAGCTCGAAACCTGCCGCTCTGGAAGCCTTTCAGGCTTCCTGCATGAACTGCTGCCGATACTGGTTCGGCGACAACTCGGTATGCTGGCGGAACAGCCGCGCAAAGAAACTGGCATCGTCATAGCCCACCTCGTAACTGATGGTCTTGATGCTCTTGCGCGTGCTCGACAACAACCCCTTGGCTGTCTCGATGCGTAACCGTTGCAGGTAATGCAACGGCTTGTCACCTGTTGCGCCCTGGAAGCGGCGCATGAAGTTGCGGATGCTCATGCCGTGGTTGCGGGCCACATCCTCGAAGCGGAACTTGTCGGCGAAGTGCTCCTCCAGCCAGTGCTGGATCTGCAGGATGATCAGGTCCTGGTGCAGCTTCTGCCCGCCAAAGCCCATGCGCCCCGGGGTGTAGTTGCGTTGCACTTCGTAAAGGATATCGCGGGACACCGCACGGGCGACGTTGGCACCGCAGAAGCGTTCGATCAGGTAGATGTACAGGTCGCAGGCTGAAGTTGCACCGCCGGCGCAGTAGATATTGTCGGCATCGGTCAGGTGCTTGTCCTGGTTCAGGCGGATCTGCGGGAAGCGTTCGGCAAAGCTGTTGAAGAAGCGCCAGTAGGTGGTCGCTTCCTTGCCATCGAGCAGGCCGGATTCGGCCAGCCAGAACACACCACTGGCCTCGGCGCACAGCACCGCGCCACGCGCGTGCTGTTCACGCAGCCACGGCAGCACCTGTGGGTAACGCTGCAGCAAGTTGTCGAAATCATCCCAGTAGGCCGGGAGGATGATCACATCGGCGTCGTCCAGGCCGCCGTCAACCGGTAACTGCACATTGCTGAAGCTGTCCACGGGCTGGCTGTCGGGGCTCACCAGGCGGATGTCGAACATGGGCTGCAAGCCCAGGCCCAGCTGCTTGCTATAGCGCAGGCTGGCGAGGTGGAAGAAGTCCTTGGCCTGCATCAAGGTCGAAGCGAACACCTTGTCAATGGCCAGGATGCTGACGCGCCGCAGCGACGCTGAGGGTTGGGTAAACATCATTGTCATTGTTCTTATAGGGTAGAGTGGTCAATCACCGGCTGGATCGTCTTATTTTTTGGCGATTGTGTCTACCCCATGTAACAGCGGCGCGAAGCGGGGCGCAGTGTTTGGCTCAAGGCGCCGGGTTGGGCTGCTCCTGATGAATGGCTTCGATCGCTGTCAGCAGATCGGCGCTCAGGTTCAGTTCAAGGCTGGCCAGGTTGCTGTCCAGCTGCTGCAGGCTGGTGGCACCTATGATGTTGCTGGTCACGAACGGCTGTCGGGTGACGAACGCCAGGGCCATTTGTGCCGGGTCCAGGCCGTGCTCGCGGGCCAGCTGCACGTAGCGGCTGCAGGCCGCCACGGTCTGTGGGTTGGAGTAACGGGCAAAGCGGCTGAACAGGGTCAGGCGTGCATTGTCCGGCCGTGCGCCGTTCTCGTACTTGCCCGAGAGCATGCCGAAGGCAAGCGGCGAATAGGCCAGCAGGCCACACTGCTCACGTATGGCCACTTCTGCCAGGCCCACCTCGAAGCTGCGGTTGAGCAGGTTGTACGGATTCTGGATCGATACCGCCCGCGGCCAGCCACGGCTCTCGGCCAGTTGCAGGAACTTCATGGTGCCCCACGGCGTTTCGTTGGACAGGCCGATGTGGCGGATCTTGCCCGCACGCACCTGCTCGTCGAGCACCTGGAGGGTTTCTTCCAGTGGGGTGAAGTGATCCTGCGGCAGGTGCTGGTAGCCCAGCTTGCCGAAGAAGTTGGTGCTGCGCTCTGGCCAGTGCAACTGGTACAGGTCGATGCGGTCGGTTTGCAGGCGCTTGAGGCTTTCGTCCAGCGCCGCAACGATGTGCTGACGGTTGTGCTTGAGCTGCCCGTCGCGGATATGGCTGATGCCGTTGCCCGGGCCTGCCACCTTGCTGGCCAGGATCCACGCGTCGCGGTCGCCATGGTCACGGAACCAGTTGCCGATGATGCGCTCGGTGGCCGCGTAGGTCTCCGGGCGGGGAGGGACCGGGTACATCTCGGCGGTGTCGATGAAGTTGACCCCGGCAGCCTTGGCCCGGGCAATCTGTTCGTAGGCCTCGGCCTGGATGTTCTGCTCGCCCCAGGTCATGGTGCCCAGGCACAGGGCGCTGACGTTGAGGTCGGTACGGCCGAGCTGGCGGTATTCCATCGGTTATTCACTCCTTGGCGATAGAAGCCAATCAAAGCAGGTTGAAATTTTTCGCGCAATCTGGATAATTCAGCCCCTCTCCGCGTGGCGGAAGTGATGCACCATCACGCAGGAAGAACCCCGTCGAACATTGGCGTGCCCGACCCGAGCCCCCAAAAGCGTCTGTGTTCGGCTGCGCGCTTGCCCTTGGCAAGCTGTGCACTATCCAGTAAGATTCGCCGTCTATTTTTCGCTGGGCGGCCTCTGAGGCTTTAGAGAATGAAAACTTTTACTGCTAAACCGGAAACAGTAAAGCGCGAGTGGTTCGTAGTCGACGCCGCTGGCCAGACCCTGGGTCGTCTGGCTACCGAAATCGCTACCCGTCTGCGTGGCAAACACAAACCAGAATACACCCCTCACGTTGACACCGGCGACTACATCGTCGTTATCAACGCCGAGCAGGTTCGTGTGACTGGTGCCAAGTCTTCCGACAAAATGTACTACTCCCACTCCGGTTTCCCAGGCGGTATCAAGGAAATCAACTTCGAGAAGTTGATCGCCAAGGCCCCTGAGCGTGTTATCGAAACTGCGGTCAAAGGCATGCTGCCTAAGAACCCGCTGGGTCGCGACATGTACCGCAAGCTGAAAGTGTACGCGGGTGCTGCTCACCCACACACTGCTCAGCAGCCTCAAGAACTGAAGATCTAACGGGATAGTTCATTATGTCGGCGACTCAAAATTACGGCACTGGCCGTCGCAAGACCGCAACCGCTCGCGTATTCCTGCGTCCGGGTACTGGTAACATTTCCATCAACAACCGTTCTCTGGACGTGTTCTTCGGTCGCGAAACCGCTCGCATGGTTGTTCGCCAGCCGCTCGAGCTGACTGAATCCGTTGAGAAATTCGACATCTACGTCACCGTTTCCGGTGGTGGTGTCAGCGGTCAGGCCGGTGCGATCCGTCACGGTATCACCCGCGCTCTGATGGAATACGACGAAACCCTGCGTGGCGCTCTGCGTCGTGCTGGCTACGTCACCCGCGACGCTCGTGAAGTTGAGCGTAAGAAAGTGGGTCTGCGTAAAGCGCGTAAGCGTCCTCAGTACTCCAAGCGTTAATACCGCTTCGGCAGTCGAAAAAAGCCCGGTTCCTTGGAACCGGGCTTTTTTTTTAGCCTTGAACTAACCTGTCAGCAGTCAGTGGCCGCTTGTCGCATAGACGTAGATCAAGCAAAGCGTGGGTTGTCGCCCTTGCCGGGGTAATCACCTTGTCAGTGTGTGGATTTGTTTCTTACCATGACGGCCAATTTTTAGTGCCATTGACACAACCTAAGTACAGGCCAGGTCCAACTGGCCAAGCAAGCTGATGGGAGAGGACTGAATGAGCAATGACGGCGTCAACGCAGGCCGGCGCCGCTTCCTCGTAGCCGCGACATCCGTGGTCGGGGCGGCGGGGGCAGTGGGGGCTGCGGTACCGTTCGTGGGGTCATGGTTTCCCAGTGCCAAGGCGAAAGCCGCGGGTGCACCGGTGAAGGTCAACATCGCCAAGGTCGAGGCAGGGCAGCAGATGGTGGCCGAGTGGCGTGGCCAGCCCGTATTCATCGTGCGGCGAACGGAGGAAATCCTTGGCAATCTGAAAAAAATCACGGGTGACCTGTCCGACCCCGAGTCCAAGGCCTCGGTACAGCCAGCGTACGTCGACCCTGAGGTTCGCTCGATCAAGCCGGAAATTCTCATTCTCGTCGGCCTGTGCACGCACCTGGGCTGCTCGCCCACCTTCCGGCCAGAAGTGGCGCCCGCCGACCTTGGGCCGAAATGGGTAGGTGGTTACTTCTGCCCGTGCCACGGCTCTCACTATGACCTGGCTGGTCGTGTCTACAAGTCCCAGCCGGCGCCTCTCAACCTGCCCGTGCCACCGCACTCTTATGAGTCTGACGAGATCATCGTCATTGGCGTCGACCAGGAGAACGCATGATGAGCAAGTTCATGGACTGGATTGATGCTCGCTTCCCCGCCACCAAGATGTGGGAAGACCACCTCAGCAAGTATTACGCACCCAAGAACTTCAACTTCCTGTACTTCTTCGGCTCCCTGGCATTGCTGGTGCTGGTCAACCAGATCGTGACCGGCGTGTGGCTGACCATGAGCTTCACGCCCTCGGCGGAAGAGGCGTTCGCCTCGGTCGAGTACATCATGCGTGACGTGGAATACGGCTGGATCCTGCGCTACCTGCACTCCACGGGGGCGTCAGCGTTCTTCATCGTGGTCTACCTGCACATGTTCCGCGGCCTACTCTATGGCTCCTACCAGAAGCCACGCGAGCTGGTCTGGCTGTTCGGCATGCTGATCTATCTGGCGCTGATGGCTGAAGCGTTCATGGGCTACCTGCTGCCATGGGGGCAGATGTCGTACTGGGGCGCCCAGGTGATCATCTCGCTGTTCGGTGCCATCCCGGTGATCGGTGATGACCTTACCCAGTGGATTCGTGGTGACTACCTGATCTCGGGCATCACCCTGAACCGCTTCTTCGCCCTGCATGTGGTTGCCCTGCCAATCGTGATTCTCGGCCTGGTGGTATTGCACATCCTCGCCTTGCACGAAGTGGGTTCGAACAACCCTGATGGCGTCGACATCAAGAAGAAAAAGGACGAAAACGGTATTCCGCTGGATGGTATTCCGTTCCACCCGTACTACACCGTCAAAGACATTGTCGGCGTGGTGGTGTTCCTGTTCGTGTTCTGCGCCGTGGTGTTCTTCTTCCCTGAAATGGGCGGTTATTTCCTGGAGAAACCTAACTTCGAGCAGGCCAACGCCTTCAAGACTCCAGAGCACATCGCGCCGGTGTGGTACTTCACACCGTTCTACGCAATCCTGCGTGCGGTGCCTGACAAACTGATGGGCGTCATTGCCATGGGGGCGGCCATCGCCGTGCTGTTCGTACTGCCTTGGCTCGACCGCAGTCCGGTGCGTTCCATGCGTTACAAGGGCTGGATCAGCAAGGTCTTCCTGCTGGTGTTCTGCGTGTCCTTCGTCATCCTCGGCGTGCTGGGCGTACTGGCACCGACACCTGGGCGTACTTTGCTGTCGCAGGTATGCACGGTGTTGTACTTCGCCTACTTCCTGCTGATGCCGTTCTATACAAGGCTCGAGAAGACCAAACCGGTTCCGGAAAGGGTGACTGGCTGATGAAAAAGTTGATTGCAGTATTTTTGCTGGCAGTGATGCCCGCCTTTTCCTTCGCTGCCGAACATGGCCTGGAGCTGGACAAGGTCGATATCGACCTGACTGACAAGGCCGCCATGCAGGACGGCGCGCGTACCTTCGCCAACTATTGCATGGGTTGCCACAGTGCCAAGTTCCAGCGCTACGAGCGGGTGGCTGACGACCTGGGTATCCCGCATGAACTGATGCTCGAGAAGCTGGTGTTCACAGGTGCCAAGATCGGTGACCACATGCAGATCGGCATGAAGCCCAGCGACGCCAAGACCTGGTTCGGTGCTGCGCCGCCCGACCTGACACTGGTCGCCCGCGTGCGCGGTACCGATTGGCTTTACACCTACCTGCGCAGTTTCTATGAGGACCCATCCCGCCCTTATGGGGTGAACAACAAGGTATTCCCGAACGTCGGCATGCCTAACGTGCTGGTGGGTCTGCAAGGTAACCAGGTGGTGGGTTGCAAGCAGGTGCAGACGGTGGTCGATGGCAAGAAGCAATTCGACCCGTTGACCGGCAGCCCGTTGACCCATGAAGCTTGCGATCAGCTGACCATTACGCCGAATTCCGGTACCCTGACGGCCGAGCAGTTCGACGAGAAGGTCAAGAACCTTGTGACCTTCCTGGCCTATTCGGCCAACCCAGTCAAACTGGAAAGCCAGCGCATCGGCACCTATGTGTTGCTGTATCTGGCTTTCTTCTTCGTATTCGCCTACTTGCTCAAGCGTGAATACTGGAAGGACGTGCACTGATCACGCAGTAGTTTCTGGTTGTTGAACGCGCCCGGGGTGGCCTAGCAGTATTGCCAGGCCACCCCGGGCGCGTTTTCATTTAAAGTTGCACAAGCATCCGTGCGAGGAGCCGCTACATGGGCGCAACCAACAGGTTAGCCTGCTATTCCGATCCCGCTGATCACTATTCTCATCGGGTGCGCCTGGTTCTGGCCGAGAAGGGCGTCAGTGTGCAGTTGATCGATGTCGATCCCGCCCGCCTGCCGCCGAAGCTGGCCGAGGTCAACCCCTATGGCAGCGTGCCGACCTTGGTCGACCGTGACCTGGCGTTGTATGAATCGACCGTGGTGATGGAATACCTCGAGGAGCGTTACCCGCACCCGCCGCTGATGCCGGTATACCCGGTGGCGCGTGGCAACAGCCGTCTGCTGATGCACCGCATCCAGCGCGACTGGTGTGCCTTGGCCGATACCGTGCTTGACCCGCGTAGCAGTGAAGCTGCCCGAACCGAAGCGCGCAAGGCCTTGCGCGAAAGCCTGACCGGGGTCTCGCCGTTGTTCAGCGAGTTCGCCTGCTTCATGAGTGATGAGCAAAGCCTGGTCGATTGCTGTCTATTGCCCATACTCTGGCGTTTGCCGGTGTTGGGTATCGAATTGCCGCGGCAAGCCAAGCCGCTGCTGGATTACATGGAGCGCCAGTTCGCCCGCGAGCCTTTTCAGGCGAGCCTGTCCTCCGTAGAACGTGAAATGCGCAAGCTTTAAGGAGCCGTTGATGAACTCCAGTCGCCCCTATCTGGTTCGAGCACTGTACGAGTGGATCGTCGACAACGATTGCACGCCCCATATGCTGGTCAATGCCGAATTCCCGAAAGTTCAGGTGCCGGATGGTTTCGCCAGTGATGGCCAGATCGTCTTGAATATCTCGCCAAGTGCCGTGCGTAGCCTGCACATGGACAATGATGCAGTCAGCTTCGAGGGCCGCTTCAGTGGCGTGGCTCACTCGCTGTTCGTGCCGGTTGGTGCAATCCTGGGTATCTACGCCCGCGAAAATGGCCAAGGTATGGTCTTCGAGCTGGAGCCGTCTTTGATGGATGGCGACGAGCTGGAAGACGATGATGTGCAGCCGGATGACGATGGCCCGCCAGACGATGGAGGGCAGCCGCCGCGTCCGACTGGCCGGCCAAGCCTGAAAGTGGTCAAGTAACAAAAAAGGCGATCCGGATGGATCGCCTTTTTGTTTGGCCTGTCCAGGCAATCACTGAGTCAATCGATGTACTCGAACAGCTTGACGATCTTCTGCACGCCCGACACGCCCTGCACCACGGCAGTGGCCGAGTTGGCTTCTTGACGGGTGACCAGGCCCAGCAGATAGACGATGCCGTTTTCGGTAATCACCTTGATGCGCGAGCTGGGCACGGCGCTGTCGGTCAGCATCTGGGTCTTGATCTTGGTGGTCAGCCAGGCGTCATTGTTGCGCGCCAGAATGGAGGAGGGCTGCATCACTTGCAGCTCGTTGTGCACTTTCTTGACCCGCTGGACCTGGCTGGCGGTTTGCTCCGCGAGGCTCTTGAGGTCGGCGCGTGGGGTCTGCCCGGCCAGCAGGACGATACCGTTGTAGCTGCTGACAACGATGTGCGAGCCCTTGTCCAGGTCTGGGTTGGCTTTGGAAATGTTCACGGCGGCCTTGGTCTCGATCAGCGAGTCGTCGATCTTGCTGCCGATGGTGCGCGTGCCGCGATCGTCCTCGATCGGCGAATTGCGGGTAGAGGTGAGTACCGAGCTGCAACCGGTGACGCTCAGGCACAGGGTCAGGGCCATCAGGCCGAGGCGCATAGGGGTCATTCTTCACTCCCGAACAGTTGGCTGTCGATCAGATCGCACAGGCAGTGGATCGCCAGCAGGTGGACTTCCTGGATACGCGCGGTAACTGTCGAAGGCACGCGGATTTCCACGTCCTCGGGCAGCAGCAGCGAAGCCATGCCGCCGCCGTCGCGACCCGTCAATGCTACGACAATCATTTCACGGTCATGTGCGGCCTGGATGGCCTGGATCACGTTGGCCGAATTGCCGCTGGTGGAGATCGCCAGCAGAACGTCACCGGGCTGGCCCAGGGCGCGGATCTGCTTGGAAAAGACTTCGTTGTAGCTGTAGTCGTTGGCGATCGAGGTCAGGGTCGAGCTGTCGGTGGTCAGCGCGATAGCTGGCAGGCTGGGGCGCTCGCGCTCGAAGCGGTTGAGCAGCTCCGATGAAAAGTGCTGGGCATCGCCGGCCGAGCCGCCGTTTCCGCAGGCGAGCATCTTGCCCTCGTTGAGCAACGCATTGACCATGACCAGGCTGGCCTGCTCGATGTGCGGTGCCAGGATGTCCATTGCCTGTTGCTTGGTTTCGATGCTGGCCTCGAACAGCCGGCGAATTCGGGATTGCATGTCCATCTGGTGACCTTAAATGGGGCGGTGGCCTTTGCTACGCGCAACAACGACCAGCCCGCGATACATAGAGCAAAAAAAACGAAGTGGGTTCAGCATTCGAAGGCGTTTTTCAGCCATTGAAGCGGTCTGCCTGCATGGTGGCTACCCTGCAGGGCGACCACGTCGAAGCGGCAGGGGTAGTTGCCCCAGTGGGCCTCCTTCTGCAGGAACAGGGTGGCGGCAAGCACCAACCGTTTCTGCTTGCGCCCGTCGATACTGTCGAGAGCGCCTCCGAAGCCCGCGTGCAACCGGTAGCGGACTTCGACGAATACTACTGTATCGGCGTCGAGCATGACCAGATCAAGCTCACCGCCTTTGCATCGCCAGTTGCGTGCCAGCAACTGCAGCCCTTGCCCCTGAAGGTACTCAAGGGCTTGGGTTTCTGCCGCTTGCCCGGCACGGGTAGGCGATGCTGCGGCCATCAACGCACGGTGTCAGGCAGGCGCTTGACCTGGCCGCCGCTAAACTCGGCCCAAGGCAGCTGGCGTTCGACGCGCTGGTTGGCATTGATGCTCAGGCTGCCCGAAAGGCCAAGGACGCGGTTGTCCGGTAGCGCTTTCAGTTGGCCCAGGCGCGGCGCCAGGCTGTAGGCATCGACGCCCATGGCATACAGGCGGCCGAGGCTGCCGGCGGCTTGCGGCCACTGCTGTACAACCTGTTGACGCAGGCTGTTGCTGGTGTCGAGCAGCCACGGTGTTTCGCAGAAGCGGATGCCGTTCATGTCATTGTACTGGTTGATGTCACCGCTGGCGCTGTACAGGTTCGAGGTGGCATAGACCGGCACGTCACCGGCGTACTGGAAGTTCAGGGTCGGCTTGATCTGTTGCGCCTGTTGTGGGGTCGAGGCGAGGAAGATGAAGTCGATGTCCTGGCGGCGCGACGGTTGTGCAGCGATGCTGCCGCCCACCGTGCTTTGCAGGCTCTTGGCGCGGCCTTCGCTCTGGCGCAGCTGGAACAGGTCGGCAATTTGCTGGGCCAGGGCGACCGGCTGGGCGATGCGCTCGGCGGCGAGCAGGGTTCCGCCATTGCCTTCCCAGTCCTGGCGGAAGGCGGCCAGGACACGGTCACCCCATTCGCCGCTCGGCACCAGGGCAACGGCGCGGACCATGCCATCGGCGCGGGCGCGGCGGGCCACTTCGCGGGCTTCGTCCTCGGCAGCCAGGCCGAACTGGAACAGTTGTGGCGGCGCCTTCTGGCCAGCGTCGGCGTAGTTCAGGGCCAGTGTGGTGATCGGCAGCTGTGGTTTGGCGGCCAGTTGTTTGACCAATGGCTTTTCAAGCGGGCCGATGACCAGTTGCACGCCGGCGGCTTGCGCCTGGCGATAGAAGTCGTCCAGCGAGCCGATGCGTGAGCTGTCGAACACCTGTACCGCAGGCGCTGGCTGGCCGCTTTGCTGGGCCTGGAAGTGGGCGGCCATGAAGCCATCGCGCAGGGCGCGGGCTACACCGGCCAGCGGGCCTTCCTGAGGCAGCAGCAGGGCGATCTTGGTCAGCGGCTGGCTGGCCAGCTCCTTGAGCTTGGTCAGGGCCAGCGGCAGTTGCTGGGCGGCAGGGTGGTCCGGGTGCTGTTTGACCCAGGCTTCGATGGCCGCTTGCTGCTGCTCCAGGGTGCCGGCGCTTTTCACGGCGAAGGCCAGGCTGGTCCAGCCAGCCAGGGTCTGATCGTTGGTTGGCTGCTGCAGTTGCTCTGCAGGCAGCGAGGCGACCAAGGCCCAGATGGCGTCATTGTTGGTGCTGGCGGCCTGGCCGCCAAGCAGCGGGGCCAGCAGGATGCGCTGCTGTGCGGCAGCCAGGGCCTGGCCATCGGCTTCGAGCGCGGCGGCGTGCACACTGTAGGTACGCGCTTGCAGGTCTGCCGGCAGTTCGGCGAGGCGCTGCAGGCTGGGGTGGGCCAGGGCGGTCAGCGCTGCCTTGGGCTGGTTGCGGCTCATGGCCAGCTCGGCCGCGAGGGTGCTGGCGAACACTTGCTGGGCCGGCTTGAGCGTGTCCAGCGGGACCTGCTCGAGAATGCGTGCGGCGCGTGGGAAGTCCTTCTGCTTGTAGGCCAGGTCGGCCGCGCTCAGGCGCAGCAGCGCGGCGTCTTCCGCAGACTTGCTGGAAGCTGCCTTTTCGAGCAGTTGCTCGATGCTGGCGTCCGGGGTGCGTGGTAGTTCGCCCAGGCTGGATGAGGGCGAGCTGGCGCAGGCTGCCAGCAGGGCGGCGAGGCAGAGGGCTGTGAGCAGCCGCAGGCAAGCGATCATGTAAAGGTCCTGTTACTCGATCAAGTTGGCCGGCAATTGTACCCAAGCACTGGCCGGGGCGCGATGTTGCTGTGTCGATCCTTCACTATAGGTGGCGTGTTCCTGATCGCCGGCGAAGTTCTTTGCGCCCTGTTGCAGGCGCTCGGGCTACAATGGCGCCTTTGATCCGAATGACAGGTGTGCGCAGTGACTGATGTGGCAGGGGCTTCGAAATCCACGGTGGGGACGCTGTATGTGGTGGCAACCCCCATCGGCAACCTCGACGACATGAGCGCCCGGGCGCTGAAGGTGCTGGCGGACGTGGCGCTGATCGCCGCCGAAGACACCCGTCATTCGATCCGCCTGCTGCAACACTTTGGCATCGATACGCCGTTGGCCGCTTGTCATGAGCACAACGAGCGTGACGAGGGCGGGCGTTTTCTCTCCAAACTGCTGGCGGGTGAAAATGTGGCGCTGGTCTCCGATGCCGGCACGCCTCTGATTTCCGACCCGGGCTATCACCTGGTGCGTCAGGCGCGTGCTGCGGGGGTGAGCGTGGTGCCGGTGCCGGGCGCCTGTGCCTTGATCGCCGCGCTTTCGGCGGCAGGCCTGCCGTCGGATCGCTTCATCTTCGAAGGCTTCCTGCCGGCCAAGCAGGCAGGGCGCCGGGCGCGCCTGGAGCAGGTGAGGGAAGAGCCGCGCACGTTGATCTTCTACGAAGCCCCGCATCGCATCCTGGAGTGCCTTGAAGACATGGAGGCGGTATTTGGTGGCGATCGTCCGGCGTTGCTGGCGCGTGAACTGACCAAGACCTTCGAGACCCTGAAGGGCTTGCCGCTGGCCGAGTTGCGCGCCTTCGTAGCCGGCGACAGCAATCAGCAGCGTGGTGAATGCGTGGTGCTGGTCGGCGGCTGGAGTGCGCCGGAGGGCGAGCAGGCCATCAGTGCCGAAGCGCAGCGCGTGCTCGATCTGCTATTGGCTGAGTTGCCACTGAAGCGGGCGGCGGCGCTTGCAGCGGAAATTACCGGGGTGCGCAAGAACCTGTTGTATCAACTGGCCCTTGAAAAGCAGAAAGCCGAATAGTGGCAGTTTGATATAAATGCCGTTAGCGCTTGTTCTTGCGCCCGCGTGTCGGTAACCTTGGCGGCGGAGAGTCGATCGGACAGTCGCTGCCTGTTTTTGTTCCGCAACTTTTGTTGTGTGAGCAGCAGGGGGAGGAAAGTCCGGGCTCCATAGGGCAGAGTGCCAGGTAACGCCTGGGAGGCGTGAGCCTACGGAAAGTGCCACAGAAAATAACCGCCTAAGCACTTCGGTGCCGGTAAGGGTGAAAAGGTGCGGTAAGAGCGCACCGCACGGCTGGCAACAGTTCGTGGCTAGGTAAACCCCACTCGGAGCAAGACCAAATAGGGTTCCATCAGGCGTGGCCCGCGTCGGAACCGGGTAGGTTGCTAGAGGCGTCCAGTGATGGCCGTCGTAGAGGAATGACTGTCCTCGACAAAACCCGGCTTACAGATCGACTCTCCACCTTTCTTTCCCTGCTTGAATCGATAGCAGATCCTCTCTGGTAATACCGAAAAAATCTTACTCTTAATAAATTACTTTAACTTCGAACTCCATTCGCTTGCGTGGGTTTGATTTTTCTCGTGTTTTTTTCTCTCTGGCAGTCCTTCCGCATTCCCTTGTTGCGCTAAATCTCGGTCCTGTAAGGCTTTTCCTTATGAACGTGCCTTGACGGTGCTGCGGGCGGATTCCTATAGTGTGCGCAAGTGGCAGAAAGTGGGATGAAGTGGGTTTTCTGACACAAAAAAGCTAACATTGTGGGGAATCACAGCCGTGTTCCGCGGAGCCAACGCCGTCAGCCTCGATGCCAAGGGCCGTCTCGCCATGCCGAGTCGGTACCGTGACGAGCTCGACTCACGTTGCAATGGCCAACTGATCGTGACCATTGACGCCGTAGACCCCTGCTTGTGTGTTTATCCCCTCGATGAGTGGGAACAGATAGAAGCCAAGTTGCGTGCCTTGCCATCGTTGCGTGAGGAAAACCGCCGCCTCCAGCGTTTGCTGATTGGTAATGCGGTTGACCTGGAGCTCGATGGCAGTGGGCGTTTCCTGGTGCCGCCCCGCCTGCGTGAGTACGCCAAGCTCGACAAGAAGGCGATGCTGGTGGGGCAACTGAACAAATTCCAGCTGTGGGATGAAGATGCCTGGAACGCGGTTTCGGCAGCTGACCTTGCAGCTATTCAACAACCGGGCGCCATGCCCGACGAATTGCGTGACCTGATCCTGTGACCATAGATAGCGGCTTCAACCACATTACCGTCCTGCTCGACGAAGCTGTCGAGGCATTGGCCTTGCGCGCCGACGGTTGCTATCTGGACGGCACTTTCGGCCGGGGCGGACACAGCCGTCTGATACTCAGCAAGCTCGGGCCGCAAGGGCGGCTCTTGGGCTTCGACAAAGATCCACAAGCGATTGCCACGGGGCAAGCGCTGGCGGCCGAAGACGGCCGCTTTGTCATTGTGCAGCGCAGTTTTGCCGAGCTGGGTGCGGAAGTGGCAGCGCGCGGCCTGCACGGCAAGGTCAGTGGTGTGTTGCTGGACCTGGGCGTGTCCTCGCCGCAGCTGGATGACCCGGAGCGTGGCTTCAGCTTCCTCAATGATGGCCCGCTGGACATGCGCATGAACCCGGACCAGGGCGTCAGTGCCGCTGAGTTCATCGCCACTGCGCCTGTGGAAGAAATCGCCCGCGTCTTCAAGGAGTACGGCGAGGAACGCTTTGCCGGGCGAATGGCGCGTGCAGTGGTCGAGCGTCGTGAGAAGCAGCCCTTCACCCGTACCGCCGACCTGGCGGAGGTGCTCAAAGTGGCCAACCCGGCATGGGAAAAGGGCAAGAACCCGGCTACCCGAGCCTTCCAAGGCCTTCGCATTCACGTCAACAACGAGCTGGGCGACCTGGAGGCTGGCCTTGAGGCTGCGCTCGATGCGCTCGAAGTCGGTGGTCGCCTGGCGGTCATCAGTTTCCACTCGCTGGAAGACCGTATCGTCAAACTGTTCATGCGCAAGCTGGTGAAGGGTGAGGCCGACAACCTGCCGCGTAACCTGCCGGTTCAGCACAAGGTCTTCGAGCCGAAAATCAAGCTCATCGGCAAGGCTCAGTTCGCCTCCGAGGCCGAGCTCAAGGCCAACCCGCGGTCGCGTAGCGCCGTGATGCGCGTGGCGGAGAAGCTGCGGTGAGCAGGCTACTTGCCAAACCCTTGCCAGGCGGAAGCTTCCTGATGCTTTTGCTGTTCGTCGGCGTGTTGGTTTCGGCCATTGCCGTGTCCTACAGTGCGCACTGGAACCGTCAACTGCTCAACACCCTGTACGGTGAATTGAACGAGCGCGACAAGGCTCAGGCCGAATGGGGTCGGCTGATTCTTGAGCAGAGTACCTGGACCGCTGCTAGCCGCATCGAGAACCTGGCCTCCGAGCAGTTGAAGATGCGCGTGCCGTCAGCTGACGAAGTCCGGATGGTGGCGCCATGATGAAGCTCGAAGGCGCACTCTACCCGTGGCGCTTCCGCGTAGTGATCGGCTTGCTGGCGATCATGGTCGGCGCCATTTGCTGGCGCATCATCGACCTCCAGGTGGTTGACCGTGACTTCCTCAAGGGCCAGGGCGATGCACGCAGCCTGCGTCACATCCCCATCCCGGCGCACCGCGGCTTGATCACCGACCGCAACGGTGAGCCGTTGGCCGTGAGTACCCCGGTCACCACGTTGTGGGCCAACCCCAAAGAGATGCAGGCCTCCAAGGAGCGCTGGCCGCAATTGGCCGCTGCGCTGGGGCAGAACCCGCAGCAGTTGATCGAGCGCCTGACCCAGCAGGCCAACAAAGAGTTCATCTACCTGGTCCGGGGGCTGACCCCCGAGCAGGGCCAGCACGTGCTCGACCTCAAAGTGCCTGGTGTGTACGGACTGGAAGAATTCCGCCGCTTCTATCCGGCCGGTGATGTGACTGCGCACATGGTCGGCTTTACCGACCTCGACGACCACGGTCGTGAAGGGGTGGAGCTGGCCTATGAAGAGTGGCTGGCCGGCGTGCCCGGCAAGCGCCAGGTGATCAAGGACCGGCGCGGTCGGCTGATCAAGGACATTCAGGTAACCAAGAACGCCAAGGCCGGGAAGACCTTGGCGTTGTCGATAGACCTGCGCCTGCAGTACCTGGCTACCCGCGAGTTGCGCAACGCCATTGCCGAACAGGACGCCAAGGCCGGCAGCCTGGTGATCATGGACGTCAAGACCGGTGAGGTCCTGGCCATGGTCAACCAGCCGACCTACAACCCCAACAACCGACGTAGCATGTTCCCGGCGGCCATGCGTAACCGGGCGATCATCGACGTGTTCGAGCCGGGCTCCACGGTCAAGCCGATCTCCATGAGTGCGGCGCTGCAGAGTGGCCGCTGGAAGCCGACCGACAAGGTCGAGGTGTACCCTGGCAGCCTGCAGATCGGCCGCTACACCATCAAGGACGTGTCGCGCAGCGAGGGCCCGATTCTTGATTTGACCGGCATCCTGATCAACTCCAGTAACGTTGGCATGAGCAAGATCGCCTTCGACATCGGCGGCGAGGCCATCTACCGGGTCATGTCCCAGGTCGGCCTGGGCCAGTACACCGGCCTTGGCTTCCCGGGCGAACGTGTCGGCAACCTGCCCAACCACCGTGAGTGGCGCAAGGCCGAGACCGCCACCCTGTCCTATGGCTACGGCGTATCGGTGACCGCCCTGCAGCTGGTGCATGCCTACGCGGCGCTGGCCAACGACGGCAAGATGGTGCCGCTGTCGATCATCAAGGTCGACAAGACGCCGGAAGCCGTGCAGGCCATTCCGAAGGAAGTCGCCGAAACCGTTCAGGGCATGCTGCAGCAGGTGATCGAAGCGCCGCGTGGCGTCTTCCGAGCCCAGGTGCCGTTCTATCACGTGGCCGGCAAGTCCGGCACCGCGCGTAAGGCCACCGTGGGTGCCAAGGGATACACCGAAAACGCCTACCGCTCGCTGTTCGCCGGCTTCGGGCCAATGAGCGACCCGCGCTACGCCATCGTCGTGGTCATCGACGAGCCAAGAAAGGGTGGTTACTTCGGTGGCCTGGTTTCGGCGCCCGTATTCAGCAACGTCATGTCCGGCACCCTGCGCCTGATGAACGTGCCGCCAGACAACCTGCCGCCACCTGCACCAGCACCAGCCGTGCCATCACAAGTCAATGCAGCAGCCGCCAAGGGAGGGCGTGGATGATGACAATGCCATTAAGCAAACTTTTCGCCCATGCCAGCCGTGATCCGTTGATTCGCGAGCTGACCCTGGACAGCCGTAGTGTGCGCCCAGGTGACTTGTTCCTGGCGGTGCCGGGTGCCAAGGTCGATGGTCGCGAGCATATCGCCGATGCCCTGGCCCGTGGTGCTGCTGCCGTGGCCTATGAAGAGCAGGGCGCCAACGTGCTGCCGCTGACCGATGTGCCCCTGATTCCGGTCAAAGGCCTGATCGCTCAGCTGTCAGATATCGCCGGGCGCTTCTACGGTGAACCGAGCCGCCAGTTGAATCTGGTCGGTGTGACCGGCACCAACGGCAAGACAAGTGTTACCCAACTGGTCGCCCAGGCGCTCGACCTGCTTGGCCAGCGCTGCGGCCTGATTGGCACCCTGGGTACCGGTTTCTACGGCGAGTTGCAGAGCGGCCGCCTGACCACGCCCGACCCGATTGCCGTGCAATCGACCCTCAACGACCTCAAGAAAGGCGGCGCCAGGGCCGTGGCCATGGAAGTGTCTTCCCATGCCCTGGAGCAAGGCCGGGTTGCCGCACTGGAATTCGACATCGCGGTGATGACCAACCTGTCCCGCGACCACCTCGACTATCACGGCAGCATGGAAGCCTATGAGGCCGCCAAGGCCAAGCTGTTCGCCTGGCCGAGCCTGCGTTGCCAGGTGGTCAACCTGGATGATGACTTTGGTCGTCGTCTGGCGGCCGACTTCGCGCGTCGCCCAAGTGTCGACCATATCGAAACCCGGCTGCTGAGCTACAGCCTGGAAAGCCCAGAAGCCTCGTTGTTCTGCCGCGAAGCCGTATTCAGTGACGATGGCGTGCGCGCCACCCTCGTCACCGCCCAAGGTGAGCGTATCTTGCGCAGCCAACTGCTGGGCCGCTTCAACCTGAGCAACATGCTTGCCGCTGTGGCGACCCTGCTGGCGCTGGACTATGCGCTGGACGAGATCCTCAAGGTCACGCCGCAACTGCAGGGGCCGGTAGGCCGCATGCAGCGCCTGGGTGGCGGCGACAAGCCGCTGGTGGTGGTCGACTATGCACACACGCCGGATGCACTTGAAAAAGTACTCGAGGCCCTGCGCCCGCACGCTCACGGCAAGCTGTTGTGCCTGTTCGGCTGCGGCGGTGACCGTGATCGCGGCAAGCGCCCGCTGATGGCCGAAGTGGCCGAGCGCCTGGCTGACCGCGTACTGGTTACCGACGACAACCCGCGTACTGAAGATCCGTTGCGCATCTTCGATGACATTCGCCCCGGTTTCACCAGGCCTGACGACGTCGAGTTCGTCGCCGGCCGTGGCGAAGCCATCGCGCACCTGATTGCCACCGCTGCTGCCAACGATGTGATCGTGCTGGCCGGCAAGGGGCACGAGGATTACCAGGAGATCAATGGCGAGCGCCATGATTTCTCCGATTTGACCGAAGCCGAAAAGGCACTAGCAGCCTGGGAGGCTCCACATGCTTAAGCCGCTGTCACTCAGCCAGCTGACCACAGCACTGAAGGGTCAACACATCGGTGGCGACGCCACGTTCACCGGCGTCAGCATCGATAGCCGCAGTGTCAGCGCCGGGCAACTTTTCGTCGCCCTGGCCGGCCCGCGTTTCGATGGCCATGACTACCTGGCAGATGTGAAAGCCAAAGGCGCAGTAGCCGCCCTGGTCGAGCGTGAAGTAGCCGATGTCGACCTGCCGCAGTTGCAGGTGGCCGATTGCCGCCTGGCCCTCGGCCAGCTCGGTGCATTGAACCGCGCCGCTTTCGACAAGCCAGTGGTGGCCATTACCGGTTCCAGCGGCAAGACCACGGTCAAGGAAATGCTCGCCAGCATCCTGCGCACCCGTGGCCTGGTGCACGCCACCCGTGGCAACTTGAACAATGACCTCGGTGCACCCCTGACACTGCTGGAGATCGCCCCGGAACACAGCGCGGCAGTGATCGAGCTGGGCGCCTCGCGCATTGGCGAAATCCGCTACACCGTAGGCCTGACGCAACCGCAGGTGGTCATTATCAACAACGCCGGTACTGCCCATGTTGGCGAATTCGGCGGCCCGGACAAGATCGTCGAAGCCAAGGGCGAGATTCTCGAAGGCCTGGGCCAGGGCGGTATTGCCATCCTCAACCTGGACGACAAAGCCTTTGACATCTGGAAGGCGCGTGCCGGTGCGCACAAGGTCGTCAGTTTCGCACGCAGCAACCCGAAGGCCGATTTCCACGCGTCAGACATTGGTCGCGATGCCCGTGGCTGCCCGTCCTTCACCCTGCATGGCGCCGGTGAAACAGTAGCCGTGCAACTCAATGTGCTGGGTGAGCACAACGTCAGCAACGCCCTGGCCGCCGCCGCCGCTGCACATGCCGTTGGTCTGAGCCTGAGCGGCATCGCCGCCGGCCTGGCTGCGGTGCAACCGGTCAAGGGGCGTACCGTGGCGCAGATCGCGCCGAACGGGGTACGGGTAATCGACGACAGTTACAACGCAAATCCCACCTCTATGTGCGCAGCCATTGATATACTCGCCGGCTTTTCCGGACGCACCGTTCTGGTGCTTGGGGATATCGGCGAATTGGGGCAATGGGCGGAAGAAGGCCACCGTCAGGTGGGTGACTACGCGCGTGGCAAGGTCGACGCCCTGTACGCAGTGGGTTCCAACATGACACATGCGGTCAAGGCGTTCGGCGCCAATGGCCGCCACTTCGCTACTCAAGCTGAGCTGATCGATGCGGTTAGCGCCGAGAATGCCAGTGACACCACTATCTTGATCAAGGGCTCGCGCAGCGCTGCGATGGAAAACGTCGTGGCGGCATTGTGCGGTGCCAGCGGGGAGAAACATTAATGCTGCTGCTGTTGGCCGAGTATCTGCAACAGTTCCACAAAGGCTTCGCGGTCTTTCAGTACCTGTCCCTGCGCGGGATTCTTGGTGTACTGACCGCGTTGTCCCTGGCGCTGTGGCTGGGCCCCTGGATGATCCGTACCCTGCAAATTCGCCAGATCGGCCAGGCCGTGCGTAACGACGGCCCGCAATCGCACCTGTCCAAGTCCGGCACCCCGACCATGGGTGGGGCGCTGATCCTGTCGGCCATCGCCGTCAGCACCTTGCTGTGGGCCGACCTGAGCAACCGCTATGTATGGGTTGTGCTGATCGTCACCCTGGCGTTCGGTGCCATTGGCTGGGTCGATGACTACCGCAAGGTGATCGAAAAGAACTCGCGTGGCCTTCCGAGCCGCTGGAAGTACTTCTGGCAGTCGGTGTTCGGCCTGGCGGCGGCGGTGTTCCTGTACAAGACGGCGCCAACCAGCGTCGAGACCACGCTGATCCTGCCGTTCATCAAGGATGTCACCATTCCGTTGGGCGTCGGCTTCGTCGTACTGACCTACTTCGTCATTGTCGGCTCGAGCAACGCGGTCAATCTCACCGATGGCCTTGACGGCCTGGCAATCATGCCGACGGTGATGGTCGGCGGCGCGCTGGGCATCTTCTGCTACCTGTCGGGTAACGTGAAGTTCGCCGAATACCTGCTGATCCCCTACGTGCCGGGCTCGGGCGAACTGATCGTGTTCTGCGGCGCGCTGATCGGTGCCGGCCTGGGCTTTCTGTGGTTCAACACTTATCCGGCGCAAGTGTTCATGGGCGACGTCGGCGCGCTGGCACTGGGCGCCGCGCTGGGCACCATCGCCGTCATCGTGCGCCAGGAAATCGTGCTGTTCATCATGGGCGGCATCTTCGTGGTGGAAACCCTGTCGGTGGTGATCCAGGTCGCCTCCTTCAAGCTGACCGGCAAGCGCGTGTTCCGCATGGCGCCGATTCATCACCACTTTGAACTCAAGGGCTGGCCAGAGCCTAGGGTGATCGTCCGTTTCTGGATCATCACCGTGATCCTGGTACTGATTGGCCTTGCAACCCTGAAACTGAGGTAGATGAGCGTGTCTTTGATCGCTTCCGACCAATTCCGCATCGTTGTCGGCCTCGGCAAGAGCGGCATGTCCCTGGTTCGCTTCCTGGCGAGCCGGGGCATTGCCTTTGCGGTCGCCGATACCCGCGAGCAGCCGCCGGAACTGGAAACCCTGCGCCGTGATTACCCGCAGGTGGAAGTGCGCTGTGGTGAACTGGACGTGGACTTCCTGTGCCGCGCCAACGAGCTGTACGTGAGCCCCGGCCTGGCCTTGGCCACGCCGGCCTTGCAGCAGGCGGCCGCGCGTGGCGTGAAGCTGTCTGGCGACATAGAGCTGTTTGCTCGCCATGCCAAGGCGCCGATCATTGCGATCAGTGGTTCCAACGCCAAGAGCACCGTCACGACGCTGGTCGGTGAAATGGCCGCCAAGGCCGGCAAGCGAGTGGCCGTGGGCGGTAACCTCGGTACCCCGGCGCTCGACCTGCTGGCCGATGACATCGAGCTGTACGTGCTAGAGCTTTCCAGCTTCCAGCTGGAAACCACTGACCAGCTCAACGCCGAAGTGGCGACTGTTCTGAACATCAGCGAAGACCACATGGACCGCTATAGCGGCCTTCCGGCCTACCACCTGGCCAAGCACCGGATTTTCCGCGGTGCCCGCCAGGTGGTGGTCAACCGCCAGGACGCCCTGAGCCGGCCGCTGCCGGTGGAAGGCCGACCATGCTGGACCTTCGGCCTCAACTCGCCCGACTTCAAAGCGTTTGGCCTGCGTGAAGTGGACGGTGAAAAATACCTGGCGTTCGAGTTCCAGACGCTGATGCCGGCGCGTGAACTGAAGGTTCGCGGTGCTCACAACCAGAGCAACGCCCTGGCGGCGCTGGCCCTGGGGCATGCTGCCGGCCTGCCGTTCGAGCCCATGCTCGCGGCCCTGCGCGAGTTCGGTGGCCTGGCCCACCGGTGCCAGTGGGTACGCGAGCGTAATGGCGTGAACTGGTACGACGATTCCAAGGCCACCAATGTCGGTGCTGCCCTAGCCGCCATCGAAGGCCTGGGCGCCGATATCGAAGGCAAGTTGGTGCTGATCGCCGGTGGTGACGGCAAAGGTGCTGAATTCACTGCGCTGCGCGAGCCGGTCAAGCGTTTCTGCCGCGCCGTGGTATTGCTCGGCCGTGATGCCGAGCGCCTGGCCGAGGCCTTGAGCGATGCCGTGCCACTGGTTCGGGTCAAGACGCTTGACGATGCCGTACAGCAGTGTGCCGAGCTGGCCCAGGCCGGCGATGCCGTGCTGCTGTCGCCAGCATGCGCCAGCCTCGACATGTTCAAGAACTTCGAGGAACGGGGGCGTCTGTTCGCCCAGGCAGCGGGAGGTCTTGCATGATCTTCGGCATCTTCAAACCCTACCCGTCGCCGCTGATCAGCGGCCGTGGCGTCGACCTGGACTTCCCGATGCTCGCCGGTTGCCTGGCCTTGCTGGGTCTGGGCCTGGTGATGATCACTTCGGCCTCTTCGGAAGTGGCTGCTGTACAGTCCGGCAACCCGCTGTATCACATGTTCCGCCACCTGGTGTACGTATTCCTCGGCCTGGTGGCCTGCGGTGCAACCATGCTGGTGCCGATCGCCACCTGGCAGCGCATGGGCTTCATGATGCTGCTTGGCGCCTTCGGCCTGCTGGTCCTGGTCCTGGTGCCGGGTATCGGCCGTGAGGTTAACGGCTCCATGCGCTGGATCGGTTTCAGCTTCTTCAACGTGCAGCCTTCGGAAATCGCCAAGGTGTTCGTGGTCATCTACCTGGCCGGCTACCTGGTGCGCCGACAGACCGAGGTGCGCGAAACCTGGATGGGCTTCTTCAAGCCGTTCATCGTACTGCTGCCCATGGCCGCCTTGCTGCTGATGGAACCGGACTTTGGCGCCACCGTGGTCATGATGGGCGCGGCGGCGGCCATGTTGTTTCTGGGTGGGGTGGGGTTGTTCCGCTTCAGCCTGATGGTGGTGCTGGCGGTGCTGGCGGTATTTGTCCTGGTCCAGGCGCAGCCCTACCGGATGGCGCGCCTTATTACGTTCACCGACCCCTGGGCCGATCAGTTCGGCTCCGGCTACCAGCTGACCCAGGCACTGATCGCCTTCGGCCGTGGCGAGTGGCTGGGCGTTGGCCTGGGCAACAGCGTGCAGAAGCAGTTCTACCTGCCTGAAGCGCACACCGACTTCGTGTTCTCGGTTCTGGCGGAAGAACTGGGCGTGGTCGGCTCGCTGCTGACCGTCGCGCTGTTTGTGTTCGTCACTGTGCGCGCCCTGTACATCGGCCTGTGGGCCGAGAAGGCCAAACAGTTCTTTGCCGCCTACATGGCGTTCGGCCTGGCTTTCCTGTGGATTGGCCAGTTCCTGATCAACATCGGTGTGAACGTCGGCCTGCTGCCGACCAAGGGCCTGACACTGCCGTTTCTCAGTTACGGGGGGAGCTCGCTGGTGATCTGCTGCGCCTGCGTAGGCCTGTTGCTGCGCATCGAGTGGGAAAGTCGCACGCATCTGGGCAGTGAGGAGCACGAATTCAGCGAAAGCGATTTTGCCGAGGAGACCAGTCATGGCCGCTGAAGGCAAAAATGTACTGATCATGGCCGGCGGCACCGGGGGGCACGTATTCCCGGCGCTGGCCTGCGCCCGTGAGTTCCAGAATCGCGGTTACAGCGTGCACTGGTTGGGCACCCCGCGTGGCATCGAGAACGAGTTGGTGCCACAGGCAGGCTTGCCATTGCACCTGATTCAGGTCAGCGGCTTGCGCGGCAAGGGCAAGCTGTCGTTGCTCAAGGCGCCTTTCACGTTGGTCAAGGCCGTGCTGCAGGCACGGCGCATCATTCGCCAGCTCAAGCCCGTATGTGTCTTGGGCTTTGGCGGCTATGTGACCGGCCCCGGCGGCGTGGCTGCGCGGCTGTGCGGCGTGCCACTGGTGATCCATGAGCAGAACGCCAGGGCCGGTACCGCCAATCGGTTGCTGGTGCCACTCTCGGCGCGGGTCTGCGAAGCTTTCCCGAACACCTTCGAGGCCAGCGACAAACGTCGCACCACCGGCAACCCGGTGCGCCCGGAGCTCTTCATGGACGCGCAACGCACACCTTTGGTCGAGCGCCGCGCACGCCTGTTGGTGCTGGGTGGCAGCCTGGGTGCGGAACCATTGAACAAATTGTTGCCTAAGGCCCTGTCCGAGGTGCCCGCGGCGCTGCGGCCAGAGGTGTTCCACCAGGCCGGCAAGCAGCACGCACCGATCACCGCCGAGCGTTATCACGAGGCGGGCGTCGCGGCTCAGGTAGAGCCTTTCATCAAAGACATGGCCCAGGCTTATGGCTGGGCCGACCTGGTGGTGTGCCGGGCCGGTGCCTTGACTGTCAGCGAACTGGCAGCAGCAGGCCTGCCTTCGATGCTGGTGCCTTTGCCCCATGCGATCGACGATCACCAGACCCACAACGCCCAATATCTGGCCCGCGAAGGCGCTGCCTTCCTGATGCCACAAGCGACAACTGGCGCAGCGCAACTCGCTGAACGCCTGAACGAGGTGCTGATGCAACCCGAGAAACTCAACGTCATGGCTGGCACCGCTCGGCGCCTGGCCAAACCTGCTGCAACCAGCACCGTGGTCGATATCTGCCTGGAGGTGGCCCATGGTTGAGAGCCAGAAAGCCATGCCCCAGCCGAAGATGGGCCGTATTCGCCGCATTCACTTCGTCGGCATCGGCGGCGTGGGCATGTGCGGTATTGCCGAAGTGTTGCTGAACCTGGGCTATGAAGTGTCCGGTTCGGACCTTAAAGCCTCGCCGGTCACCGAACGCCTGGAGTCCTTCGGCGCTGAGATCTTCGTCGGCCACCGCGCCGAGAACGCCGCCACCGCCGATGTGCTGGTGGTGTCCAGCGCCATCAACCCGGCCAACCCGGAAGTTGCCACCGCCCTCGAGCGGCGCATTCCGGTGGTGCCGCGTGCCGAGATGCTCGCCGAGCTGATGCGTTACCGCCATGGCGTGGCCGTTGCCGGTACTCACGGCAAGACCACCACGACCAGCCTGCTGGCTTCAGTGTTCGCCGCCGGTGGCCTGGACCCGACCTTCGTCATCGGTGGCCGCCTTACCGCTGCCGGTACCAATGCGCAGCTGGGCACCAGCCGCTACCTGATCGCTGAAGCAGACGAAAGCGATGCCAGCTTCCTGCACCTGCAGCCGATGGTCGCGGTTGTCACCAACATCGACGCCGACCACATGGCGACCTACGAAGGTGACTTCAACAAGCTGAAGAAAACCTTCGTCGAGTTCCTGCACAACCTGCCGTTCTATGGGCTGGCGGTGATGTGCCTGGACGACCCGGTGGTTCGCGAGATCCTGCCGCAGGTCAAGCGCCCGACCGTGACCTACGGCTTCAGCGAAGAGGCCGACATCCGCGCCATCAATGTGCGTCAGCAGGGCATGCAGACCCACTTCACCGTGCTGCGCCGTGATCGCGAGCCGTTGGAGGTTTCGGTGAACATGCCCGGCAACCACAACGTGCTCAACGCCCTGGCGACCATCGCCATCGCCACTGACGAAGGCATTACTGACGAGGCCATCGTCCAGGGCCTGTCCGGCTTCCAGGGTGTCGGTCGTCGCTTCCAGGTATACGGCGAGCTGCCGGTCGAAGGCGGCAGTGTGATGCTGGTCGACGACTACGGTCATCACCCCACCGAAGTGGCGGCGGTGATCAAGGCTGTGCGCGGTGGCTGGCCAAGCCGCCGCCTGGTGATCGTCTACCAGCCGCACCGCTACAGCCGCACCCGCGACTTGTACGACGATTTCGTCCAGGTGCTGGGCGATGCCAATGTGCTGCTGCTGATGGAAGTCTACCCGGCCGGCGAAGAGCCGATCCCCGGTGCCGACAGCCGTCAGCTGTGCCACAGCATCCGCCAGCGCGGCAAGCTGGACCCGATCTACATCGAGCGCGGCGCCGAACTGGCACCGCTGGTCAAGCCACTGCTGCGCGCTGGCGACATCCTGCTCTGCCAGGGTGCCGGTGATGTCGGCGGCCTGGCCCCTCAGTTGATGAAAAGCCCGCTGTTCGCAGGCGCCAAGCAGGAGAAGTCGAAATGACCAGCGCCTACGACAAGCTGCACTCGACCCTGGACGTCAAGGCGTTCGGTCGCGTCGCCGTGCTGTACGGTGGCAAGAGCGCCGAGCGTGAAGTGTCGCTGAAATCCGGCGCCGCAGTGATCGATGCGCTGAGCACTGCCGGCGTCGACGTGGTTGCCATCGACGTCGGTGACGACCTGCTCGCACGCCTGCAGAGCGAGAAGATTGATCGCGCCTTCATCATCCTCCACGGCCGTGGCGGTGAAGACGGGAGTATGCAAGGTTTGCTGGAGTGCCTGGGCATCCCCTACACCGGCAGCGGCATCCTGGCTTCGGCGCTGGCGATGGACAAGCTGCGCACCAAGCAGGTGTGGCAGAGCCTGGGTATTCCCACGCCACGCCACGCGGTGCTGGCGAGCGAGAGCGATTGTTTGCAGGCCAGTACGGAACTGGGCTTCCCGCTTATCGTCAAACCCGCCCATGAAGGCTCTAGTATCGGCATGGCCAAGGTGAACAGCACCCAGGAACTGGTCGCCGCCTGGCAGGACGCCGCCAAATACGATTCCCAGGTACTGGTGGAGCAGTGGATCCACGGCCCGGAGTTCACCATCGCGGTACTGCGCGGCCAGGTGCTGCCGCCGATCGCCCTGGGTACGCCGCACGTGTTCTACGACTATGACGCCAAGTACATCGCCAACGATACCCAGTACCGCATCCCGTGCGGGCTGGATAGCGTCAAGGAACAGGAACTGATCGACCTGACCGCGCGCGCCTGCGATGCCATTGGCATCGAAGGCTGGGGGCGGTTGGACGTGATGCAGGACGAGCAGGGCCGGTTCTGGCTGCTCGAAGTCAACACCGCACCAGGCATGACAGATCATAGCCTGGTGCCCATGGCGGCCCGCGCGGCTGGCCTGGACTTCCAGCAACTGGTGCTGGCAATCCTGGCCGAAAGCGTGGCGACGCGAGGTTAATAACCATGCAAGGCGCGATGATACGTCAGCAGCAACCCGTTACCGGCCGTAGCAAGCCGGTACCGCGTGGTGCCAGCCGGCTGGTGGCCGACGAGCCCGTATCGGCGCGCCTGCCCCGGCCAAGCCTGGGCGGCCTGAAGCGCTTGCTGTGGCCGGTGTTGCTGGTGGCGGCCGGCTTTGGTGCCTACGAGGGCGCCGTTCGCCTGATGCCGTACGCCGACCGCCCGATCAGCAAGATCGATGTGCAGGGCGACCTCAGCTACATCAGTCAGCAATCGGTGCAGCAGCGTATCGCGCCCTACGTGGCGGCGAGCTTCTTCAGCGTCGACCTGCCGGCGATGCGCGCCGAGCTCGAGCAGATGCCGTGGATCGCCCACGCCGAAGTGCGCCGGGTGTGGCCCGACGAGGTGGTGATCCGCCTTGAAGAGCAGCTGCCGGTGGCACGCTGGGGGGACGCAGCCCTGCTCAACAACCAGGGTCAGGCTTTCACCCCGCGCGAGCTGGCCAACTATGAGCACCTGCCGCAGCTGGCCGGGCCGCAGCGTGCTCAGCAACAAGTCATGCAGCAGTATCAGGTATTGAGCCAGATGCTGCGCCCCTTGGGCTTTTCCATCGCTCGCCTGGAGCTGCGCGAGCGAGGCAGCTGGTTCCTGACCACCGGTGCGAGCAGTGCCGGGCCAGGCATCGAGTTGCTGCTGGGGCGCGATCATCTGGTGGAGAAGATGCGCCGTTTCATTGCCATTTACGACAAGACACTCAAAGACCAGATCACCACTATCGCCCGCATTGATCTGCGTTATTCCAACGGACTTGCCGTTGGTTGGCGGGAACCGATTGCACCGACGACGGCCCAACCCGCCGTTGCGAAGAATTAGAGAGAGGCAGGACCATGGCAAACGCGCATAGCGGCAAAATGATCGTCGGGCTGGACATTGGCACCTCCAAGGTGGTGGCGCTGGTGGGCGAAGTGGGCGAAGACGGCACCCTGGAAATCGTCGGGATCGGTACCCATCCGTCCCGTGGCCTGAAAAAAGGCGTGGTGGTGAACATCGAGTCCACCGTGCAGTCGATCCAGCGCGCCGTGGAAGAGGCGCAGCTGATGGCCGGCTGCCGTATCCACTCGGCGTTCGTCGGTGTGGCCGGTAACCACATCCGCAGCCTGAACTCTCACGGCATCGTCGCCATCCGTGACCGCGAAGTCAGCCTGGCCGACCTGGAGCGCGTACTCGACGCCGCCCAGGCCGTGGCGATTCCGGCCGACCAGCGCGTGCTGCACACCTTGCCGCAGGACTACGTGATCGACAACCAGGAAGGCGTGCGCGAGCCGCTGGGCATGTCTGGCGTGCGCCTGGAAGCCAAGGTTCACGTGGTCACTTGCGCAGTCAACGCCGCCCAGAACATCGAGAAGTGTGTGCGCCGCTGCGGCCTGGAAATCGACGACATCATCCTCGAGCAGCTGGCTTCGGCCTACTCGGTACTGACCGATGATGAAAAAGAGCTGGGCGTGTGCCTGGTGGACATCGGTGGCGGCACCACCGACATCGCCATCTTCACCGAGGGTGCCATCCGCCACACGGCGGTCATCCCGATTGCTGGCGACCAGGTGACCAACGACATCGCCATGGCCCTGCGTACCCCGACCCAGTACGCCGAAGAAATCAAGATCCGCTACGCCTGTGCCCTGGCCAAACTGGCTGGCGCTGGCGAGACCATCAAGGTGCCGAGCGTGGGCGATCGCCCACCGCGCGAGCTGTCGCGCCAGGCCCTGGCCGAGGTGGTGGAGCCACGTTACGACGAGCTCTTCACCCTTATCCAGGCCGAACTGCGCCGCAGTGGCTACGAAGACCTGGTGCCCGCCGGCATCGTCCTCACCGGCGGCACCGCGAAGATGGAAGGCGCCGTCGAACTGGCCGAGGAAATCTTCCACATGCCGGTACGCCTGGGCGTGCCGCACAGCGTTCGGGGGCTGAGCGACGTGGTGCGCAACCCGATCTATTCCACTGGTGTGGGCTTGCTCACCTACGGCCTGCTGAAGCAGTCCGAGGACTTGGCCCTGACCGGTAACAGCAACAGCAGCAGCAACAGCTATGGCGATGAACCGAAGGCCCCAGTGCTTGAACGCTTCAAGAAGTGGGTCCAGGGCAACTTCTAAGTTTCAAAGCAGTAGTGGTAGGCGCAACAACTAGAGAACTGTAAGGAGAGGGAAAATGTTCGAGCTCGTAGACAACGTCCCGCAAAGTCCGGTCATTAAAGTGATCGGCGTTGGTGGTGGTGGCGGCAACGCCGTCAATCACATGGTCAAGAGCAGCATCGAAGGCGTGGAATTCATCTGCGCCAACACCGATGCCCAGGCGCTGAAAAACATTGGCGCGCGCACCATCCTGCAATTGGGCACGGGTGTGACCAAGGGCCTGGGTGCCGGTGCCAATCCGGAAGTCGGCCGTCAGGCCGCGCTGGAAGACCGTGAGCGCATTGCCGAAGTGCTGCAGGGCACCAACATGGTGTTCATCACCACCGGCATGGGTGGCGGTACCGGTACCGGTGCAGCGCCAATCATTGCCGAAGTGGCCAAGGAAATGGGTATCCTCACCGTTGCAGTGGTGACCCGTCCGTTCCCGTTCGAAGGCCGCAAGCGCATGCAGATCGCCGATGAAGGCATCCGCATGCTGGCTGAAAGCGTCGACTCGTTGATCACCATCCCCAACGAGAAGCTGCTGACCATCCTGGGCAAGGATGCCAGCCTGCTGTCCGCCTTCGCCAAGGCTGACGATGTACTGGCCGGTGCCGTACGCGGTATCTCCGACATCATCAAGCGCCCAGGCATGATCAACGTCGACTTCGCCGACGTGCGCACCGTGATGGGTGAAATGGGCATGGCCATGATGGGTACTGGCTGCGCCAGCGGCCCGAACCGTGCGCGTGAAGCCACCGAGGCAGCTATCCGTAACCCGCTGCTGGAAGACGTCAACCTGCAGGGCGCCCGCGGTATCCTGGTGAACATCACCGCAGGCCCGGACCTGTCGCTGGGTGAGTACTCCGACGTGGGTAGCATCATCGAAGCCTTCGCCTCCGACCACGCGATGGTCAAGGTCGGCACCGTGATCGACCCGGACATGCGCGACGAACTGCACGTGACCGTGGTGGCCACTGGACTGGGCGCACGCATCGAGAAGCCTGTGAAGGTGGTCGACAATACCCTGCAGACTGCCCAGCAGGCGTACGAAGCGTCCAATCCTGCGCCGGTGCGCCAGGAGCAGCCAGCGGTCAACTACCGTGACCTGGAGCGCCCGACCGTCATGCGCAACCAGGCGCATGCAGGTGCTGCCGCAGCCGCTAAACTGAACCCTCAGGATGACCTGGACTACCTCGATATCCCGGCATTCCTGCGTCGTCAGGCTGATTAATGGAATTTATCAGGGGTATAAAGGTGATTGGTATTCATCAAAGGTTGGGTCTGTTATCATCCCCAGCCTTTGTTGATACCTGTTCGCAATTTGCGCTGAAGCGGCCAATGCCATGATTAAACAACGCACCCTGAAGAATACCATCCGTGCCACAGGTGTCGGTCTGCACTCCGGGGAGAAGGTTTACCTGACCCTCAAGCCTGCACCTGTTGACACCGGCATCGTCTTCCGCCGCGCCGACCTCGACCCTGTGGTCGAGATCCCTGCGCGTGCGGCCAACGTCGGCGAGACAACCATGTCGACGACGCTGGTCAACGGTGACGTCAAGGTCGATACGGTCGAGCACCTGCTCTCCGCCATGGCGGGTCTGGGCATCGATAACGCCTACGTCGAGCTCTCCGCCTCGGAAGTGCCGATCATGGATGGCAGCGCCGGTCCTTTTGTATTCCTGATTCAGTCTGCCGGCCTGGAAGAACAGGACGCAGCCAAGAAGTTCATCCGCATCCTGCGTGAGGTAACCGTGGAAGAGGGCGACAAGCGCGCCACGTTCCTGCCTTTCGAAGGTTTCAAGGTGAGCTTCGAGATCGATTTCGATCACCCGGTGCTTCGCAACCGGACCCAGAGCGCCAGCGTCGACTTTTCCAGCACGTCGTTCGTGAAGGAAGTCAGCCGCGCGCGTACTTTTGGTTTCATGCGTGACATCGAGTACCTGCGCAAGCACAACCTTGCGTTGGGTGGCAGTGTCGAGAACGCCATCGTGGTCGATGAGGACGGTGTGCTGAACGAAGACGGCCTTCGTTACGAAGACGAATTCGTCAAGCACAAGATCCTCGACGCCATCGGCGATCTGTACCTGCTGGGCAACAGCCTGATCGGCGAGTTCAAGGGCTTCAAGTCCGGCCACGCGCTGAACAACCAGCTGTTGCGCAAGCTGATTGCTGAAACCGATGCCTGGGAAGTGGTCACTTTCGAAGATGCCAGCACGGCACCGATCTCGTACATGCGCCCTGTTGCGGCCGTGTAAGTTCGAACACTCTCTAGTTCATTAAGGCCACCTTCGGGTGGCCTTTTTTATGGCTTGCCCTGGGCGTGGGCCGCCAACCGTTCCAGTGCGGCACGCAGTTTGGGGTCGGTAATGCCCTCGGCGGTGTCGCGCAGGCTCTCGGCCGCGCTGTTCGAAAGCTCGGCCGCATGCCCGCCACGCTTGGCCGGTACCAGCGGCGGCTGTACCTTGTACAGGATGCGCCTGAGGTTGCCGAATGCTTCCATGGCCTGCAGGGCCGCCAACAAGCGCTTCTGCTGGTAGCGCAGGCGGGTTGCCCAATGGCCGTCGGTAACCACCAGCAACAAAGTACCATCGCGCCAGGACGCCACATGGCAGTGCTCGCGGGCAGCCGGTTGCAACTGGCTTTCCAGCAGGCGCTGCAAGTGCTCCAGGCGCTCGGCCTGGTTCAGCAGCAGGCGCAGCGGGCGCACCTGGCGCAGCAGGGCGGAAGGTGGCTGGGCGGGGGAGGGTTTGTAGGCCATGGGGGTACGCGTGAAGTGACGTGGGCACAGTCTAACATCTCCGTTGCCTGTGCCGGCCTCTTCGCGGGGGAACCCGCTCCTGCCAGGGTTATCGGTATCTTGTAGGAGCGGGTTCACCCGCGAAGAGGCCGGCACAGGCAGCCAAAGACAAGACTGGTTCTCGATAGCTTTCATGTTGCCAAGCCTTGAACTCAGTGAAAATGCCCCTATCTAAAACAGGCCCCTGCCAAAACGCTGTATCAGCATCGTGGAAATCCACCACTTTCCTCACCATCGTTTCCGGGTAGAATGCTCGTTCGCATGCGGCCTATGGGCTGCACGGGCGACTCATGGGGCCGCCCTCCATCCCTACGTGTGGAAGATCCTGCCGATATGTTTGCGCCTTTGTTAAAAAAACTTTTTGGAAGCAAGAACGAGCGTGAAGTCAAACGCATGCTCAAGACGGTGAGTATCGTCAATGCCTTCGAAGAGAAGATGGTGGCCCTCTCCGACGAGCAACTGCGGGGCAAGACTGCAGAGTTCAAGGAACGCCTGGCCAAAGGCGAGACACTGGACCAGTTGCTGCCCGAAGCCTTCGCCGTGGCCCGCGAGGCCGGCAAGCGCGTAATGGGCATGCGCCATTTCGATGTGCAGCTGATTGGCGGCATGACCCTGCACGAGGGTATGATCGCAGAAATGCGCACCGGTGAAGGCAAGACCTTGGTCGGTACCTTGGCCGTCTACCTCAACGCATTGTCCGGCAAGGGCGTGCATGTGGTCACCGTCAACGACTACCTGGCGCGCCGTGACGCCAACTGGATGCGCCCGCTGTACGAGTTCCTCGGTCTGTCGGTCGGTATCGTCTCGGCCTTCCAGCCGCCGGAAGAAAAGCGCGCCGCCTATGCAGCCGACATCACCTACGGCACCAACAACGAATTCGGGTTCGACTACCTGCGCGACAACATGGCGTTCAGCCAGGACGAGAAGTTCCAGCGTGAACTTAACTTCGCCGTGATCGACGAAGTCGACTCCATCCTCATCGACGAAGCGCGTACCCCGCTGATCATTTCCGGTCAGGCCGAGGACAGCTCCAAGCTGTACATCGAGATCAACCGCCTGATCCCGCGCCTCACCCAGCACATCGAAGAGGTCGAAGGCCAGGTCACCCAGGAAGGCCACTTCACCATCGACGAGAAGAGTCGCCAGGTGGAGCTGAACGAAGCCGGTCACCAGTTCATCGAGGAGATGCTGGCCCAGGCGGGCCTGCTGGCTGAAGGCGAGAGCCTGTACTCCGCGCACAACCTGGGCTTGCTGACACACGTCTACGCCGGTCTTCGTGCACACAAGCTGTTCCACCGCAACGTCGAGTACATCGTCCAAGACGGCCAGGTTCTGCTGATCGACGAACACACCGGCCGTACCATGCCGGGCCGTCGCCTGTCCGAGGGCCTGCACCAGGCCATTGAAGCCAAAGAGAACCTGAACATCCAGGCCGAGAGCCAGACCCTGGCTTCGACCACTTTCCAGAACTACTTCCGCCTGTACACCAAGCTGTCCGGCATGACCGGTACCGCCGACACCGAAGCATTCGAGTTCCAGTCGATCTATGGCCTGAACGTGATGGTCATTCCGCCGAACAAGCCACTGGCGCGTAAGGACTACAACGACCTGGTGTACCTGACCGCTGACGAGAAATACGCCGCGATCATCGCCGACATCAAGGAAAGCATGAAGCTGGGCCGTCCGGTGCTGGTGGGTACCGCGACCATTGAAACTTCCGAGCACATGTCCAACCTCCTGAAAAAGGAAGGGATCGACCACAAGGTGCTCAACGCCAAGTATCACGAGAAGGAAGCCGAGATCATCGCGCAAGCTGGCGCGCCAGGTGCCCTGACCATCGCCACCAACATGGCTGGCCGTGGTACCGACATCCTGCTGGGCGGTAACTGGGAAGCCGAAGTGGCAGCCCTGGAAAACCCGACAGCCGAGCAGATCGCCCAGATCAAGGCCGACTGGCAGAAGCGTCACCAGCAAGTGATCGAGACGGGTGGCCTGCATGTAATCGCTTCCGAGCGCCACGAATCGCGCCGTATCGACAATCAGCTGCGCGGCCGCTCCGGTCGTCAGGGCGACCCGGGTTCCAGCCGCTTCTACCTGTCGCTGGAAGACAGCCTGATGCGCATCTTCGCCTCTGACCGGGTGAAGAACTTCATGAAGGCACTGGGCATGCAGTCGGGCGAGGCCATCGAGCACCGCATGGTCACCAACGCTATCGAGAAAGCCCAGCGCAAGGTCGAAGGCCGCAACTTCGACATTCGTAAGCAATTGCTCGAATATGACGACGTCGCCAACGAGCAGCGCAAGGTGATCTACCACATGCGCAACAGCCTGCTGGCCGCCGAGAACATTGGCGACACCATCGTCGAATTCCGCAAGGAAGTACTGGACGCTACCATCAGCCAGCACATTCCGCCGCAGTCGCTGCCAGAGCAGTGGGACGTAGCCGGCCTGGAGGCTTCGCTGGCCAGCGATTTCGCCATCAAGTTGCCAATCCGGCAATGGCTCGACGAGGACGATCACCTCTACGAAGAGACCCTGCGCGAGAAGCTGCTGAGCGAGATCACCACGGCCTACACCGAGAAGGAAGACCAGGCCGGTCTCGAGGCCTTGCGAACCTTCGAGAAGCAGATTCTGTTGCGCGTACTGGACGACCTGTGGAAAGACCACCTGTCGACCATGGACCACCTGCGTCACGGTATTCACCTGCGTGGTTATGCGCAGAAGAACCCGAAGCAGGAGTACAAGCGCGAGTCGTTCAGCCTGTTCCAGGAGCTGTTGGAGTCGATCAAGCGCGACACCATCCGTGTGCTGTCGCACGTACAGGTTCGCCGCGAAGACCCGGCCGAAGAAGAAGCTCGCCTGCGCCGCGAGGCCGAAGAGCTGGCGAGTCGCATGCAGTTCCAGCACGCCGCTGCACCGGGCCTGGGAAGCGAGCAACTGAGCGAGGAGGGTGCCGAAGTAGCGGTAGCCTCGGCGCCAGTACGCAATGACCAGAAGCTGGGCCGCAACGAGCCGTGCTGGTGTGGTTCGGGCAAGAAGTTCAAGCATTGCCACGGTCAGATCGAGTGATCTGAACCTTACGTTGTACAAGCCTGGGGTCGCTTTGCGGCCCTTTCGCAACACAAGGCCGCTCCCACAGGTACCGCGCTCGTCCATGAACGGGCGCGATCCTTGTGGGGGCGGCCTTGTGTCGCGATGGGGTGCGAAGCGGCCCCTTTTTCGACATCATCGTTTTTTCTAGGAGCGCTCTAATGGCTGTTGGTCTTGGTCCTTTGCCCACCCTGCACCCGGTTCCGGGTTTTGAACTCGGTATCGCTTCTGCCGGTATCAAGCGCCCGGGGCGCAAGGATGTGGTGGTCATGCGCTGTGCCGAAGGCTCCAGCGTGGCTGGCGTGTTCACCCTCAACGCCTTCTGCGCAGCGCCGGTGATCCTGTCCAAGCAGCGTGTACAGGGCACCGTGCGCTACCTGCTGACCAACACGGGTAACGCCAACGCCGGCACCGGCGCGCCAGGCCTGGCCGCCGCCGAGCGCACCTGCGCCAAGCTGGCCGAACTGGCTGGCGTACCGGCCGAGTCGGTACTGCCGTTCTCCACCGGCGTGATTGGCGAGCCGCTGCCGGTCGAAAAGATCGAAGGCGCGCTGCAGGCCGCCCTCGACAACCTGTCGGAGAACAACTGGGCTGAGGCCGCTACCGGCATCATGACCACCGACACCCTGCCCAAAGGGGCCAGCCGCCAGTTCCAGCACGATGGCGTGACCGTCACCGTTACCGGTATCAGCAAGGGTGCAGGCATGATCCGCCCGAACATGGCGACCATGCTGGGCTACATCGCCACCGACGCCAAGGTGGCGCCAAAGGTACTCAAGGACCTGATGCTGGACGGCGCCAACAAGTCGTTCAACCGCATCACGATCGATGGTGACACTTCGACCAACGATTGCTGCATGCTGATCGCTACCGGCAAGGCCGACCTGCCGGTAGTGACCGAAGCCAGCGGCGCGCTTTTCGAAGCGCTGAAAAAGGCCGTGTTCGAAGTGTGCATGGAAGTGGCCCAGGCCATCGTCCGTGACGGCGAAGGTGCGACCAAGTTCGTGACCGTGCAGGTCAACGGTGGTGGCAACCACCAGGAGTGCCTGGACGTCGGCTACGCCGTGGCCCACTCGCCGCTGATCAAGACCGCGCTGTTCGCTTCCGACCCGAACTGGGGCCGCATCCTCGCCGCCGTAGGCCGTGCCGGTGTACCGGAGCTGGATGTGAGCCTGATCGATGTTTACCTGGACAGCGTTTGCATCGCGAGCAAAGGCGGCCGCAGCCCGAGCTATACCGAAGCGCAGGGTTCGGCAGTGATGGCCCAGGAAGAGATCACCATCCGAATCGAACTGGGCCGTGGCCAGTGCAGCGAAACCATCTGGACGACTGACCTGTCCCACGAGTACGTGAAGATCAACGCCGAGTACCGTACCTGATCTACTGATCCGAAGGCCTCTTCGCGGGCACGCCCGCTCCCACAGGTGTTGCAATGCCTGCAGGAGCGGTGCGGTCCCTGTAGGAGCGGGCTTGCCCGCGAAAGGCCGCGCAGCGGCCTGCGGGTTTTGCAAGACAAACCTGATGGAGCCGAACCATGAGCTATCACCTGATCATCGGCGACAAGCTGTACTCCTCCTGGTCGCTGCGTGGCGCCCTGGCCCTCGAGCTGGCTGGCGTGCCCTACGAAGAAACTCTGATCAAGCTGAACCAGCCTGATACCCGCCAGCGCATCCTCGCTTTCTCCTCCACCGGCAAGGTGCCGCTGCTCAAGACCGAGCACGGTGTGATCGCCGATTCCCTGGCCATCGCCGAATACCTCAACGAACAGCACCCCGACGCCCAGCTGTGGCCTGCCGACGCAGTCGCCCGCGCCCAGGCCCGTTCGGCTTGCGCGCAGATGCACAGCGGTTTCTTCGCCCTGCGCGGTGCCATGCCGTTCGACCTGTCGCGTGACCAGGCGCTGGACACTGTGCCGCTGGACGTGCAGGTCGATATCGACCGTATCGTCGCGCTGTGGTCCGAATGCCGCGTGGTGGCCAAGGACAGCGGCCCGTTCCTGTTCGGCAAGCCAAGCCTGGCCGATGCCTTCTTTGCCCCGGTGGCGGTGCGCCTGCGCACCTACCGCGTAGAAGTCCCCGCTGAGGCGGCAGCCTACATCGAGACCATTTATCAGTGGCCAGCCTTCCAGGCATGGCAACAGGCAGGCCTGGAGGAGCGTAAAGCGTGAAACGGATTCATGTAGTAGCGGCCGTCATTCGCGGTGCTGATGGCCGTATTCTGATCGCACGCCGTGCCGATACCCAGCACCAGGGCGGCTTGTGGGAGTTCCCCGGTGGCAAGGTGGAAGAAGGCGAAAGCGTCGAAGCGGCGCTTGCCCGCGAGTTGCGCGAGGAGCTGGGCATCGAGGTAAGCCACTCGCGTGCGCTGATCAAGGTCAGCCATGACTACCCGGACAAGCAGGTGCTGCTGGACGTGCGCGAGGTCGAAGCGTTCACTGGCGAACCCCATGGTGCCGAAGGCCAG
This sequence comes from Pseudomonas sp. yb_2, assembly GCF_043103905.1. Lineage (NCBI taxonomy): Bacteria > Pseudomonadati > Pseudomonadota > Gammaproteobacteria > Pseudomonadales > Pseudomonadaceae > Pseudomonas > Pseudomonas sp. yb_2. Next base: position 174,272 of record NZ_JBICKH010000059.1, read on the forward strand.
CCGCTGGAATGGGTTGCCCCGCGCGATTTGCCGCAGTACGAATTCCCCGAGGCCAACAAACCGATCGTCGCCGCTGCGCGCCTGCCGGACCAGTACCTGATCACCCCGGATGGGTTGGAGGTGCCGCAGCTGCTCAAGGGCATCCAGAAGGCGGTGGCCAATGGCATTCGCCTGATCCAGTTGCGTGCCCCGGACATGTACGACCCCAAGTACCGCGACGTGGCGGTGGATGCGGTCGGGCTGTGTGCGGGCAAGGCGCAGCTGATGCTGAAAGGGCCACTGGAATGGCTGGGTGATTTCCCGGCGGCCGGTTGGCACCTGACGGCCGCGCAGCTGCGCAAGTACGCCGCCAGGGGCCGACCGTTCCCCAAGGAGCGCTGGTTGGCGGCATCCTGCCACAGTGCCGAAGAGCTGGCGCTAGCTGAGCAGATGGGCGTGGACTTTGTCACCCTGTCGCCAGTGCAGGCGACCCAGACTCACCCAGAGGCGGTGCCGTTGGGATGGGATGAGGCGCAGCGGTTGACTGCCGGGTTCAACAAGCCGGTTTACCTGCTGGGTGGGGTAGGGCCGAGTGAGCGCGAGCAGGCCTGGGAAGCCGGGGCACAGGGTGTAGCCGGGATCCGGGCGTTCTGGCCCGAGGTTTGAGTCAAGGGGCTGCAAAGCAGCCCCCTTTAGTATCAGCCTTCAGGTTTGGGGGCGGGCTGCCACAACACTTCTGCAATGCCTTGCCGCCGCCCGATGATCCGTGCTGCCACAAAGAGCAGGTCGGAAAGCCGGTTGATATACGCCAGACCAACGCCTTCCAGTGGCTCCATGGCATTCAACTGCTGGCACCGGCGCTCTGCACTGCGCGCCAGACTGCGGCACACATGCGCCTGCGCCACCAGCGCCGAACCACTGGGCAGAATGAAGTTTTTCAGCGGCCCCAGCTCTTCGTTCCACACATCGATGGCCGCCTCCAGGCGTTCCACTTCTGCCAGGTTCAACGCCTGGTAACTGGGCATCGCCAGCTCGCCACCCAGGTCGAACAAGCGGTGCTGACACGGCGCCAGCACTGTGGTCACTTCATTCAGCCCATGCTCGGCGAGCCCCGCCAGCAGCAACCCCAACTGGCTGTTCAGGCTGTCCACCTCGCCAATCGCTTCGATCCGCGGGTGGTCCTTGGGCACCCGACGGCCGTCGCCCAGGCCGGTTTCGCCTTTGTCGCCGGTGCGGGTATAGATCTTCGAAAGGCGGTAGCCCATGTCATTGCTCCGTTCTGGCCGGCACCGCCGCTGCCGGCTGGGTGAGGGGCAGGCGTAGGGTAAAGCAGGTGCCTTGGCCTGGCGTGGATTGCACTTCCATCTGCCCCTTGTGGTTGTTGGTGATGATGAAGTAGGAGACCGACAGGCCCAGCCCGGTACCCTGGCCGATTTCCTTGGTGGTGAAGAACGGCTCGAAGGTGCGCTTGCGCACTGCCTCGGGCATGCCGACGCCGTTGTCTTCGACCTGGATTTCCGCCCATGGCGGATTTAGCCGGGTGCGCAGTGTGATGCGTCCGGGCTCGCTGGGTTGCGGGCGTTGGTGGATGGCCTGGGCTGCGTTCTTCAGCAAGTTGAGCAGTACTTGTTCCAGCTCGTTGGCGGTGCATGGGACTGGCCCCAGGTCGGGGTCGAACTGGCGCACGATGGCTTGCCCCTTGAAGTCGAAGCCGATGGCCAGATCGAAGTCATTGCCGGCAATTTCAAGCGCCTGATCGATCAGTGCCGGCAGCTCGCATGGCACCAGCTGGCGGTTGCTGCGGCGGCTGAAGCTGAGCATGTGGGTGACGATCTTCGCCGCCCGGGCGCCGGCCTGCTGAATGCCGTCGAGCAGTTGCGGCACCTCGCGGCTGTCCAGGTAGCGGTTGATCGTGGCCAGGTCGATGCCCAGCTCTTCGGCCTGTTCCTGGTTGCGCGGCAGGTCGGACGACAGGCGTCGGCGAATGTTCTGCACGTTGTGCAGGATAGCGCCCAGCGGGTTGTTGATTTCGTGCGCCATGCCGGCAGCCAGCCCCCCGACCGAGAGCATTTTCTCCGATTGCACCATCATTTCTTCCAATGACAGACGCTGGGTGATGTCGTCGATACGAATGACCACGCCGCGCCCGCCGCCGCCGGTCAGTGGGTAGAAGGTCAGGGCGTAGTGGCGCAGGTCGTCGCCCTTGGGCCAGGTTACCCGCTCGATCTTCGCCACTCGATGTTTTTCCACGGTTTCCTTCAGTTGCGGGAGGAACGGCTTCAACGGCTCGAACGCAATGAACACCGGCTGGTTAAGTGCCTCGTCCAGTGGCGTGCCGGAAAGCACCGTGGCTTCGTGGTTCCATTGGGTCACGTAAAGCTGTTCGTCGAGGGCGATCAGTGCCGAGGGCATCGAGTCGATGATGCTGTTGAGATAGTTCTGGAAACCGGTGAGCTTTTTCTCGATCTTGCTGCGTACCTGTACTTCCAGTTCCAGCTTGCGGTTGGTGTGGCGGGTTTCTTCGGCAAGGCCCTGAGCCTGGTCGTAGGCACTCTGGAACTCGTCGCGGGCGCTCTTGAGCTGCTGCTCGCGGGCCTCGATGCGCGACAGCATGGTGTTGAAGGCCTCGGCCAGGCTGCCGATTTCATCGTCGTTGCCGCGCTGGGCGCGCAAGGCGTAGCTCTCTTCGCGGGTAACCTGGCGGCTGAGCTCCTCAAGCTGGTTGATCGGCTGGGTGATCAGGCGTTTGATCTGCCGGGCGATGACGATCCATAGCAGGACACTGAACACCAGGATGCCCAGGCTGGCACTGAGTGTGCCGGTGTAGAAGGCCGTGGGCAGTTCGCTGCTGGCTACCAACAGCAAATGTGCCGGTGGGTTGGCATCGCGGGGGATGCGGATCAACTGAGTGCTGCGAAACTCCATCAGGCGCCAGCCGTCGATGTTGCGAAAACGCTTGGGCAGGGCCAGCGGCTCGCCATGCTGCAACTGCGCCAGCATTCGGCCATCGCCACCGTAGACCGCGGCGGCGCGTAGCGGTGTGTAACTTTCCAGTTCCTTGAGCAGGGCACGGGCCGTTTCCGGGGTGTCGCCGGCGCGGGCTGCAAGCTGAGGATTGGCCACCAGCCGGCCGATGGTCTGCATGGCCTGGGGCGCCATGCTTTCCTGGGTGATCCAGTAGGCGGCGCTGATGAAGGTGAGGTTGGCCATCAGCAAGATGGTCACCAGCAATACCAGCAGGGCCGCCAGCAGCTTCTGCCCGACCGGGAGGTTTTCCAGGCGTTGGCGCAAGGTCATGGGCAAGGCAATGTCCGTATCCGGTTGAAGGGCCGCGTCAGTCGCAGGGCAAACCACGCGCGCGCAGGTTTTCGACCAAGCGCTGCAGCAGGTGTTCCAGCTGCGGCAGTTGCAGGCCATGACGGCCCGCAGCGCGGCAAGCATGGCCGAGCAGGTAGTGCAACTCGGTGCGCCGTCCTGCATGCACGTCCTGGTACATGGAAGAGTAGTTGGCTGCGGTGGCGAGGATTACCCGCTGCACTTCTTCCTCCAGCCCCTCGGCTGCTTGCGGCTGGCCGCAACGGCGCAGCAGGCGGGCCAGCTCGACGCACAGGGCCTGCACTTCACCCAGGTGCCCCAGCAGCCCGCCATTCTGGCAATCATGAAGCACGGTCAGCGGGTTGATGGCGCAATTGAGCGCCAGCTTGCGCCACAGGCGGGTCAGTATGTCTACTGTCCATTCTGCGGGGATACCGGCCTCGTGCAGGTCATCGAACCAGGCGGGGATCATGGGGTTACGTGGGTCGCCCAGCCAGTTGAAGCCATGGCCGGCAAAACGCACCTGCCAGTCCCCCTCGCGGAAGGCGCCTTCGGTGCTGGAGGCGAAGATGCAGCGAGCGTGAGGCACCAGGTCGGCGACTTCATCCTGGCTGCCCAGGCCATTCTGCAACAGCAGCACTTCGGCGCTCTCGGCCAGCCGTGGCGCTACACCGGCAATCGCCGGGGCAGCGTCATAGGCCTTGCAGGCCACCAGCAGCCGGTGGATCGGGCCTTGCGCTTGTGCCGTTTCGGCCGGTATGGCGTAGCGCCGGGTTTGGTCCTGCTCGACCAGGGTCAGGCCACCGGCCTGCTGATAGGCCTGCAGCCGTTGCCCGTCACGCAGGATCAGGCGCACAGCCTTGCCGGCGCGTGCCAGCCGGCAGGCCCACAGACTGCCAAGGCTACCGGCGCCGAGAATATGCCAGGTGCTGCTCATATGCGTTTCGCAACCCGTTATAATGAGCCCGCATTTTAACCTTCAAACCCAGCGCGCTCCATCTTCAGCCTGAGCGCGCTTTTATTTTGGGAGAACAACCATGCCTTCGTTCGACGTGGTATCGGAACTGGACAAGCACGAAGTGCAGAACGCGGTCGACAACGCCATCAAGGAACTGGACCGCCGCTACGACCTCAAGGGCAAAGGCACCTTCGAGTTCAAGGACAAAGAGCAGACCGTGATGCTCACCGCCGAGGAAGAGTTCCAGCTCGAGGCGATGCTGGAGATCCTGCGCCTGGCATTGGTCAAGCGCAAGATCGACGTGAAGTGCCTGGAAACCAAGGACCCCTACGCCTCCGGCAAGGAAAAGAAACAGGAAGCCAAGTTCCGCGAAGGCATCGACAAGGACCTGGCCAAAAAGATCGTTGCCACCATCAAGGATGGCAAGCTGAAAGTACAGGCCGCCATCCAGGGTGAGCAGGTACGGGTAACCGGCAAGAAACGTGACGATCTGCAGGAAGCCATTGCCCTGCTGCGCACCAAGGAATTCGACATGCCGCTGCAGTTCAACAACTTCCGCGACTGATGCGGGGGTGGCCCGGAACCCCGATGGCCAAATGATGTCCATGGGGGCCGGGGTTGCGTAATAACACGCGCGGCCTGTTCAACCGTGTACTTGCCGCTCGGCATCAGGAGATGAATATGGATTTGAACGCTGAAGTCGATCAGCTCGTCCGCCAATCCCAGACGTGGATTCCCTTGATCATGGAATACGGCAGCCGTGTGCTGCTGGCACTGCTGACCCTGGCGGTCGGCTGGTGGATCATCAACAAGGTCAGCGCCCGCCTCGGTAAGCTGGTGGGCCTGCGCAACGCCGACCTGGCGCTGCAGGGCTTCATCAGCACCCTGGCGAACATCGTGCTGAAGGTGCTGCTGTTGGTCAGCGTGGCCTCGATGATCGGCATCGAGACCACCTCGTTCGTCGCCGCCATCGGTGCCGCAGGCCTGGCCATCGGCCTTGCCTTGCAGGGCAGCCTGGCGAACTTCGCCGGTGGTGTGCTGATTCTGATGTTCCGCCCGTTCCGTATCGGTGACTGGATCGAGGCGCAGGGCGTTGCCGGCACCGTCGACAGTATCCAGATCTTCCACACCGTGCTGCGCACCGGTGACAACAAGACGGTCATCATGCCCAATGGCAGCCTGTCCAACGGCATCATTACCAACACCAACCGCCAGCCGACGCGCAAGGTGGTGTTCGATGTGGGCGTTGACTACGAGGCCGACCTGCAGAAGGCCCGCAATGTGTTGCTGGAACTGGCAAAGGACCCGCGTGTTCTGCAAGACCCGGCACCGCAGGCGGTCGTGTCGACGCTGGGCGACAGCTCGATCACCGTATCGCTGCGCTTGTGGACCAAGACCTCCGATTACTGGGACGTGATGTTCATGCTCAACGAGTATGCGCGTGACCGGTTGAAGGCCGAAGGGATCGACATTCCGTTTCCGCAGCGGGTTATTCGCGTGGTGCAGGAGACTGCAACGCAGTAATGTCGCGTTCAAGCCGGGGCCGCTTTGCGCCCCTTCGCGGGCAAGCCCGCCCCTACGAGGACATGCGTGTTCTGTGTAGGAGCGGGCTTGCCCGCGAAGGGGCGCAAAGCGGCCCCAGCTTTTTCCGACCCTGATTACACTTGCTCACAGCAATTTCCAGCCATTTCTGGCATATAGCGTGACCCCGCCCGCCACACCCGATACGCCATCATGAAACCACTGCTGTATATCACTCCTCTGCGTGCCTTGCTGTTCGGCCTGACTCTGGCCCTGTTCGAACTGCTGACCTACCTGGCCAGCGACGCGGTCATGCCGGCCATGCCGGTCGTGGTCAGCGACCTTGACGCCAGCCCCGAATTCATACCCCATGCCCTCAACCTGTACTTGCTGGGGGGCGTGGTACTGCAATGGCTGATCGGCCCGTTGGCCGACCGTTATGGACGGCGCCCGCTGCTGCTGGTCGGTTGCGCATTCTTTGGCCTGGCCTGCCTGGCTACCTTCTGGGTCCAGGACATCGGCCTGTTCAACCTGTTGCGTCTGTTGCAGGGCATTGGCCTGGGCTTTGTGGTCACCGTCAGCTACCCAGCCCTGAACGAGGCTTTCAGCGAGGCTGATGCTGTACGCATGATGGCCCTGCTGGCCAACATCGCCTTGCTGTCGCCCCTGCTCGGGCCGCTGGTGGGCACCTTGCTGCTGCAATGGCTGGACTGGCGCTGGCTGTTCGTGGCATTCGCCATCGGCGCGGTGCTGGCCTGGCTGCTGCTGTACCGGTTGATGCCGGAAACCCTGGGCGTGGAGCGCCGTGACGGCTCGCGGCTGGCGTTCACGCCGATTCACCTGCTGCCACTGTTGGCGGGCTATGGCCAGTTGCTGGGCAACCGCCGCTTCGTTGCAGGCAGTGCCGCCCTTGGGTTGGTCGGATTGCCGCTGATTGGCTGGATTGGCCTGTCGCCGGTGCTGCTGATTCACGATGAGGGGTTGAGTACCCTGGAGTATGCCTTGTGGCAGTTGCCGGTTTTTGGCGGGCTGATCCTCGGTAACCTGATCATCAACCGTATTGCCGATCGCTACCCGCTGCCAGCCCTGGTGCGTGGCGCGCTCTGGCCATACCTGGCTGGCCTGTGCCTGATGGTGCTGGCGACCTGGTACTGGCCGAGCGTGACCAGTGTGGTGGCCGGCATGTCGCTGTATGCGCTGGGGTTGGGCGTGGCCAATGCGGTGCTGTACCGCATGACGCTGTTCTCCAGCGAACAGAGCAAGGGGCTGGTTTCGGCCATGCTGGGGATGATCACCATTGCCTTGCTGGGGCTTGGCGGAGCGCTGCTGGCGATGATTGGCGCCGGTGCCAGCTTGCTGCATTTTGCCCTGGCGGCGGGGGTGGCGGGGGCGTTGGCGCTGTGGCCGCTGTGGTTTGTGGTGGGTGGGCGGCCTGGGGAAGGGGCTGTAGCTCGATAATCGGTATTGCCGGGGCCGGCCTCTTCGCGGGTAAACCCGCTCCTACACAGGGCCGCGCCGC
>NZ_JBICKH010000005.1:0-40972 GCF_043103905.1 Pseudomonas sp. yb_2
ACCTCAAAATCCCAACGCCGCCCCCTCGAAAATCCAACAACGAAGACCCCGCAAACCCAGAAAAAACTCTTACTACTCCTGACCCACCCCCAACCCCAACACCCGCGTTAACCTTCATTTAATCAACCCCAGCCAGCATGGCCCCATTCCCAGATCTGCCAAGGCGAAGACATGCGCGTTCTCCTGCTCTTCCTCACACTCCTACTGGCCGGCCCGTTGCAAGCCAACCCGTTCGATGTGAAACCAGACTTCCTGCCGGTTGACCAAGCCTTCGTGCTCACCCACGACCGCCAGGCCGACGGCCAGATGCGCCTGTACTTCCAGATCAAGCCGGGCTACTACCTGTACCAGAAGCGCCTGAAGTTCGATGGCCTGCCCACCGAGCAACACCCGCAACTGCCACCGGCACTCAACCATCACGACGAGTTCTTCGGCGACAGCGCGGTGTATCGCGACCAGCTTGAACTGCTATTGCCTGCCAACGCCCAGGGTCAGTTGCGCCTGGGCTGGCAGGGCTGCGCCGATGCCGGCCTGTGCTACCCGCCGCAGACCACCTCGATCGACCTGGGTGGCAGCGTAACGCCCGCCGCCGAGCAAGCCAGCGACCAGGCCCTGGCCAGCGGCCTTCAGCAAGGCCACCTGGCCTGGAGCCTGCTGGCGTTCTTCGGCCTTGGGCTGCTGCTGGCCTTAACCCCCTGCTCGCTACCGATGCTGCCGATCCTTGCCGGACTGGTGCTGGGCAATGGCGCCAGTGCCCGGCGCGGCTGGCTGCTGGCCGGGGTCTATGTGCTGAGCATGGCCCTGGTGTACGCCGGGCTCGGGGTGGTTGCTGCCCTGCTGGGTGCCAGCCTGCAGGCCTGGCTGCAGCAACCCTGGCTGCTGGGCAGCCTGGCGGGGCTGTTCGTGCTGCTGGCACTGCCGATGTTCGGCGTCTTCGAACTGCAACTGCCTGCCGCCCTGCGCGACCGCCTGGACCGCGCCGGGCAAGGTACCCGTGGCGGCAACCTGTATGGCGCGGCATTGCTCGGGGCGTTGTCCGGCCTGTTGCTCGGCCCGTGCATGACTGCGCCGTTGGCCGGTGCGCTGCTGTACATCGCGCAGAGCGGTGACGTGCTGCAAGGCGCGCTGGTGCTGTTCAGCCTCGGCCTGGGCATGGGCGTGCCGCTGCTGTTGCTGGTAACCCTGGGCAACCGTTATCTGCCGCGCCCGGGTGCGTGGATGAACCGGGTCAAGGGTGTGTTCGGTTTCGTGTTCCTGGCCATGGCGCTGTACACCGTGCGCAGCCTGCTGCCTGCTACCTTGCTGCTGGCACTGAGCGGCGCTTGGCTGATCGCCTTGGCCTGGGCTGCCTGGCCAGCCCTGCAGCGGCTGCCGGCGTTGCGCGCCGTACCGCTGTTGGGCGCGCTGTGGGGCGGCCTGTTGCTGGTCGGTGCGGCAGCAGGCGGCGACGACCTCTGGCAGCCACTACGCCCGTTCGCCGGGGGTGGCAGCACAGCGGCCGCTGGCCAGCATGCCGAGGACAGCTTCGTCACCGTCAGCCGCCCCGAGGACCTGCAACGTGAGCTGGACGCGGCCAAAGCCCGCGGCCAGTGGGTGATGCTCGACTACTATGCCGACTGGTGCGTGTCGTGCAAAGTCATGGAAAAACAGGTGTTCGCCCGCAGCGACGTGCAGACCGGCCTGGCCGGCGTGCACCTGCTGCGCCTGGACGTGACCGCCGACAGCCCAGCCAGCAAAGCCCTGCTGCAGCGCTACCAAGTACCCGGCCCGCCCAGCATCATCTGGATTGGCCCGGAAGGCGAAGAACGCCGCGCGCGGCGCATCACCGGTGAGGTGGATGCAGCAGCGTTCCAGCAACACTGGGTCCAGACCAGGAGCCAAGGCTGATGCTTACCGTAACACTCGGGCCACTGACCATGGCCCTCAACCACCTGCTGATGCTCACCGCCCTGGTGATCGCCAGCGTGGTCGGCTGGTGGGTCGCCCGACGTGGCGGCGAGAGCCCGGAATCGGCGCTGTTCAACCTGTTCCTGATCGGCCTGCTGTGTGCCCGCGCCGGCTTCGTGCTGGCCTATTGGCCGATGTACCAGAACGACCCGCTGCAAATGATCGACATCCGTGACGGCGGCTTCCTGTTCTGGTCGGGCCTTGCCGGCATCGTGCTCGGAGCCCTGTGGCAGGGCTGGCGCCACCCCGGCCTGCGCCGCCCGCTAGGCTGGGCGCTGTTCAGCGGCGCACTGTTCTGGGGCCTGGCCAGCCTCGGTGGTCACCTGTACAGCAAAGGCACCGAACTGCCCGAACTGAGCCTGCGCAACGCCGGCGGCCAGGCCGTGGCATTGCACAGCTACCGCGGCAAGCCGCTGGTCATCAACATCTGGGCCACCTGGTGCCCACCGTGTCGGCGTGAGATGCCAGTGCTGCAACAGGCACAAAGCGCTTACCCGCACGTGACCTTCCTGTTCGTCAACCAGGGCGAAACCCCGGAAAACGTCAGCACCTTCCTCGCCACCACCGGCCTGAGCCTGACCCACGTGCTGTTCGACGGCACCGGCCTGCTGGCCCAGCGTGTCGGCTCCATGGCCTTGCCCACTACCCTGTTCTACGACGCCAACGGGCGGCTGGTCGGCAGCCACCTGGGCGAGCTGTCCCGGGCCAGCCTGCGCCACGCTCTGGAACCTTTCGACCGGGCCATTGCGCCCGCCCCTGCCGCACAAGGAAACTGACATGCGATTGACTGCACTGCTGCCCCTGTCCCTGGCCCTGCTGGCCTCCCCTGCCCTGCAGGCCGAAGAACTGCCCAAGGCCGTTCAGCAACTGCAAGCCAAGGGCGCCGTGATCAAGGGCAGCTTCGATGCGCCCAACGGCCTGCGTGGTTATGCCGCCGAGTACCAGAACAACGCCCTGGCCCTGTACCTGACCCCCGACGGCAAGCACGTGCTGGTCGGCAGCCTGTTCGACGAACAGGGCAAGGACCTGAGCGCCGAGCCGCTGCAAAAGCTGGTATACGCGCCGATGAGCAAGGAAATCTGGGCGAAAATGGAAAAGACCGCGTGGATCGCCGACGGCAAGGCCGATGCGCCGCGCAAGGTGTACCTGTTTAGCGACCCGAACTGCCCGTACTGCAACATGTTCTGGGAACAGGCGCGGCCATGGGTGGATTCGGGCAAGGTGCAGTTACGCCATATCATGGTCGGCATCATCCGCGAAGACAGCCCGGGCAAATCGGCGGCGCTGCTGGCGGCGAAAGACCCGGCCAAGGCACTGCAACAGCACGAGAAGGCCGGCAAGGCCAGCACCCTGAAGGCGCTGGAACAGGTGCCAGAGGCTGTGCAACAGAAGCTGGCGGCGAACATGGCGTTGATGGAAGAGATGGGGTTGCAGGCGACCCCGGCCATTTTCTATCAGGATGAGCAAGGCAACCTGCAAAGCCAGCAAGGGGCACCACGGCCGGAGATGCTGGGGAAGATTCTGGGCAAGCGCTAGTGCATGTGGTGGGGCAAAGATCGAGCTGGTGTAGGAGCGGGTTTACCCGCGAAAGGGCCGGACCTGCTGGCCAATTTCCACCAGCCGTTCACTGTTGCCGCCGGCACTGCATTCGCGGGTAAACCCGCTCCTACACTGATCGGGAGTGGACGCACATTGGTGATTGGACGCAGGCCGTTCTTTCGCAAGCATTAAATCTCCCGAGCGGGCAAATCTACCCCGCGCAGATTTAAATCTGCCACTCAACATATCTAGAAACAATTATTCGGCACGCCCTGTCGTTAAACATCGTTTGCTTGCTTCCCTTATTCAAATCCTACACACACGCACAATAAAGAACATTCGGACACTCACAACAAAGCATTCGAGCATCGAAAACAGAAATTTCTTACACAATTAGAAGAAAAAATAAACCCCAAACAACATTATCAGATTTAAGCAAGGCCCCTCTGAAGAATTTTCCCACAAAAATAGCTTTAAACCGAACACTCCAATATCACATCCAGCCACGCCATCCCCACCGAAAGATTGACTTGAAACAGCCGAACGTCTAAACCTCCATACCCATACATTTCAGACCACACCCAAAACCAGGAGACACTCATGAAAAATCAATATGGCATTAGCCTCATGGCATTGGCTTCGACACTCACTGCGAAATCAATTAACACCGCAACCATGACACTTAATTGGTCTACTTATGAATCCAACCCAATCGATCCGCAGCGCAAAAAAAATCATGACCATCACAAAAATCTTGACCACTGAGCACTTGAGGGAGCCCACATCGCTTCTTTGGTCAGCGCTGGCCCCTTGCATACTCTTCATCATCACCCAGCCAACGCATGCAGCCTCGACCTATACCGCTTCAGCCGCCTGGTTCTACTCATACATCTCTGCCACCCTCGCGTTCTTTGGATTCAGCTTCTACCTCATCGGCAGGAGGGAAAGTGGCTTCACGCGGTCCTTCATCTACCAACACAGCGCAATCAAGCTATTCCTGACGGCCCACACACTCAGTTATTTTTTATTGAGCTCGCTTTACGCCACACTATTCTACCTCTTGACCAAACCCTTACGAGGTCACTACTCACTTCCTGAATACCTCTATCTGATGGCATGCTTCTACACCAGCTACCTCATGTTCACCTGTATCGGCCTGGGGATCGCTGCGCTGCCGATAAAATTCAGCACAGCCAGCACACTTTTCTCACTCATGTCATTTCTCATGCTGGTCTCCGGATACACCGGTGCCACGCTGGGGCACGATGCTTCGCAGGCGCTAACGCTGATCAACCCGCTCTTTCTAAGCGCGCAGATCTTCCATGGCGAAATGCCCCTTCTCAACAGTTTCCTGATTGCACTTTCGGCCTCTGCAGCCTCGACATACCTGACCGGAAGGCATTTCAGAATCCAACCCATATGGAGCCGATACTGATGGACATTTTAACTATAAACAACCTTCACTTCGGATACAGCGGAAACCCGCTGCTGAACGACATTGAACTCACTATAAAAGCGGGGGAACTGGTTGGCATTCTGGGCAACAACGGGGCCGGAAAGACAACCCTTTTCGACCTCATCTGTAAAATAAAGAAACCGGCGAAAGGCACCATTTCCAATGTATCCAGGCGTCAGGCCTATTTGACCCAAATCCTTACACCGCCCCCCTTACTGCGCATGGACGAAGCGGGCAAGCTAATCACCAGCCTGACCCCCAACGTTTCCCCAGATCACACAGAGATTCTCTCGAAACTAGCCAAATGGTCCCCGTCACTGTCCAAGCGATATGCAGAAATTGCCAAGAAGAAAGCCGCCAATTGCAGCTACGGTGAAATTCGCAGCTACTTCACGCTGACCTTGTTGCTTTTAAACAGTGACTTGATCATTCTTGACGAGCCAACGGCTGGCGTAGACCCTGAATTTCGACATTATATATGGCTCGGTATAAAAAGCGCGTGCGCGGAAGGTACGAGCGTGCTGATATCTTCTCATTACACAGAGGAAATCACGAAAAACTGCCAGCGCTTTTATATGCTCGCAAACAAACGACTGGAAGCGTTTGACAGTGGTGGACAGTTCATGGAACGCCACCATGCCAAATCGCTGGATGAAGCCTTTATTAATGCATCGACCTAGGGGAAATCCTAAAAATTAAATCCTGGATTCAGCAAAGCACCCAGATTAAAACCGCGACGAAAGTGAAGTCAGCCAGAAACACAGGGCCGCTTCAGCCCCTTCCACACAACCTGTTATTTTTATCAGTAGCGCATTTTAACAAACACTGTCAAAGTCGACCGCAAAGCCACGCCGAGAAAAACATCATGGTGCCTACTTACATGAATCCTATTGATGAGGCGAGCGAAATGTCGGCCGCTAACACATCCATTTACTCACCTTATGGGTATCACCCGAACTCATCGGGCCTGCTGGGTTTTAACGGTGAGCGACCGGACCCGATGACTGGTAATTATTTGCTGGGTAACGGTTTACGGGCATTTAGCCCTGGGCTCATGCGTTTCAACTCGCCTGACAGTTTCAGCCCGTTCAAGCGCGGTGGTCTGAATGCATATGGTTATTGCCAGGGAGATCCAATAAACTGGCAGGATCCAAGTGGGCATTTCCGTTTTTGGCGAAGGTTATCTTCGGCATTCTCAGGTCGCGCCCCCATACCAGATTGGCATGGGGCGCTCTTAAAAGGGGAAGGTAAGTATCACCGTCTCGAGGTGCGGATGACAATGTTAGAACCGGTCCACGCGCCTGCACATACCTCAAACAATCTTCCGCCAGATTATGTATTTGCAGGATATCATGGCGGCATCAGGAGCTCTACGTGGTCTTTAGAGTCTGGCGTTCAGCCCCAGCGACATCAAATTGTTGATCATGGGCAGGGGTTTTATTTTACACGCAACTATGGCGTGGCCGAGCGCTATGCGAATGCAGCCGCCAAGCTTCACAAAGGTGAAGCTCGTGTATTTGGTGTGTACATCAAGGATTTCGATGTGCTCGTGGCTGCGGGCAAGATCAAAAAAATATGGAATGGGAAAAATGAGGCAACCAGGGAAAGTTATTTAATTGAAGAACATGCATTTACTAATATTCGAGTACGACGGCCAATTGTTGACCAGTGGGTTCTAAGGGAACCGTTTGGCGATTATTAGCCTAGCTTTGAGGGCCTCTTCACGAAAATAGCCAGCAACGAGCGACTGCCTGATTGATCTGCAAATCCGGATGAACGACTCAACCGCAGTGTGCGCAACCCGACCAATGAAAGGGGCGCCAAGCGCCCCTGCCCATCACAGCCCCTCCAGCTCCGCCATCAGGTCACTGAGCCGGTCGACCTTGTCATCATCCAGCGCACTGCCCAGCAGCCCCTGGACATACTCGGCCAACGCCTCCACCGTGCTGCACTCGAACATCGCCCGCAGCGGCACGTTCAGCTGTAGCTGCTTCTGCACCCGCGAAGCGATCTGCGTGGCCAGCAATGAATGCCCGCCCAGCTCGAAGAAGTTGTCGTGCACTCCCACCCGCTCGGCTTTGAGCATATCGGCCCAAATACCCGCCAACACGTCCTCCAATTCGTTGCGTGGCGCCAGATAGGCCTGACTGTACTGACCGCCGATGTCGATGGCTGGCAGGGCCTTGCGGTCGAGCTTGCCGTTGGCGTTGTGCGGCAAGCTGTCGAACCAGCCCCAATGCAACGGCACCATGTACTCCGGCAACTCGGCACGCAGTCGTTGCTTGACCTGCTCCAGCAACGCGGCATCGGCACTGACGCCCTGGTGCGCTACCAGGTAACCAACCAGATGCTTGCCGTTCACGCCCTCCTGCACCGCCACGGCAGCATCGCGAATTTCCGCCTGCTCATGCAGCCGGGCCTCGATTTCGCCCAGCTCGATGCGATAGCCGCGAATCTTCACCTGATGGTCGATGCGCCCGACGTACTCCAGCACACCGTCCGGGCGTTGCCGCGCCAGGTCGCCAGTGCGGTACAGGCGTTCGCCCGGCGCCCCATAAGGGTGAGGAATGAACGCCAGCGCCGTGCGCACCGGGTCACTGACGTAGCCACGGCCTACACCCGTACCCGCCACGCACAGCTCGCCCACCGCACCCAGCGGCACCAGTGCCTGGTCCTCGCCGAACAGGTACAGGCGGTTGTTATCGGTTGGCGTGCCGATTGGCAGGTAGCTGCCTTGGGTCGAGGCGGCATCGACGCGGAAGAACGCCACGTCATCCGAGCACTCCGCCGGCCCATAGGCATTGACCAGGCCGATCTGCGGGTAGCGCTGCAGCCACTGCGCCGCCAGCTCCGGTGGCATGGCCTCGCCGGTCGGCAGCATCCAGCGCAGGCCGTCGAGGGCCTGGTGGTCGCTGGCCAGCATGCCTTGGATCAGGGACGGCACGCTCTCCAGCACGGTGATGCCGGTGGCCTGCACGTGCGCCAGCAAGCCCTGCGGGTCATGGGCGATGGCGTTAGGCACGATCTCTACCTTGGCGCCGAACAGCGGCGCAGCCAGGAACTGCCAGACCGAGATGTCGAAGCTTTGCGAGGCGGTCTGGGCAATCACGTCCTGCTCGCTCAGCGCCAGGTAAGGCACCTTGCTCAGCTGGTTGTTGAGCATGCCGCGCTGCTCGACCATCACCCCTTTTGGCAGGCCGGTCGAGCCTGAGGTGTAGATCACGTAGGCGAGGTTGTCCGGGCCACTGTGGACACCCGGGTTGTGGCATGCGATCGGGTTGGCCTGGACGTCTTCCCAGACCAGCAGTTGCGGCCGCAGCGCAGCCTCCAGCTCACCGAGCAACTGCCGCCCCTGCTCGGCGCAGGCCGCGCTGCACACCAACACTGGCGTGCGGCTGAGCTGGATGATGCTTTGCAGGCGCGCCGCCGGCAGGCCCGGGTCCAGCGGCAGGTAGCCGGCGCCGGCCTTGAAGCTGCCGACAATCATGCCCAGCAGCGGCAACCCACGCTCGGCAAGCAGTGCCACTGGCTGGTCCACGCAGACCCCGGCAGCCACCAGCGCATGGCCCAGGCGGTTGGCCGCCAGGTTCAGCCCGGCGTAATCATAGGACGCCTCCAGGCAGCGGGCCACGGTACGCTGTGGATGCGCCACGACCTGCGCTTCGAACTGCGCGATGTAGCTCTGTTCCAGCGGATAAACCCGCTCGGTCCGGTTGCAGTCCTCCAGCAGGAAGCCTTGCTCCTGGGCGCTCAGCAGCGGTAGCTCGCTCACCTCTCCTTCAAAACCTTGTACCAGCGCCAGCAGCAGGCGCTTGAATTCGGCCAGCAGGCGCTCGACGGTCGGGTAGTCGAAGTAGCGCTGGTCGAACGACAGGTGCAGGCCCAGGTCATCACCCGGGTAGCACACCGCCGTCAGCGGGAAGTTGGTGTGGGTACGGCCCGAGTCGGAGCTGGCGTTCAGGAGCTGGGCGTGATCGAGCACGGCGGTTTCAACCGGCGCATTCTCGAACACGAACAGGCTGTCGAACAGCGGCTGGCCCTTGGGCAGCTCGCTGCACGCCTGGATCGCCACCAGCGGCAGGTATTCGTACTCGCGCAGTTCCATGTTGCTTTGCAGCAGGCCCTGCAGCCACTGGCGTACGCTACAGCGCTCGCCAGCGATGGGCAACTGCACGCGCAGGGCCACGCTGTTGATGAACAGGCCGACGGTGCGCTGCATCTGCGGCATGCTCACCGGGCGACCGGCCACGGTCACGCCAAAGGCCACATCGCGGTCGCCGCTGTAACGCGCCAACACCAAGGCCCAGGCCGCCTGGGCGAAGGTGTTGACGGTGAGCTGATGAGCCTGGGCCAGTTCACGCAGACGCACACCATCACTCACCTCCAGGCGGGTGTAGCAGTCGCCGACGACCATGCCGCTACCGGCGTGGTCATGGCGCAGCGGGCGGTCGCTCGGGATGGCTGTGGCACGTTCGAAGCCGGCCAGGTTGGCTTGCCACCAGGCGCGTGCGTCGTCCAGGCCCTGGCGTTGCAGCCAACCGATGTAATCGCGGTAACGCGGCGGCACCGGCAGTTGGGCCTGACGGCCTTCGCCAAGGGCCTGGTAGACCTCGAAGAAATCGTTCATCAACAGCGAGCGGCACCAGGCATCGATAAGGATGTGGTGGTTGCTCATCATGAACCAGTAGCGTTCATCGGCCACGCGCACCAGGCGCAGGTGGAACGGTGCCTCGCTGAGCAAGGCAAAGCCGGCCTCGCGCTCCTGCTTGTGCAGGGCCTGCAGGCGCTGCTCCTGGGCATCCTCAGCCAGGCCGCGCCAGTCCTGGTAGTCCACCGCCAGGTTGCCCGGCTTGTGGATGATCTGCAGCATCGCCTCGCCGCTGTTCCAGCTGAACGATGCGCGCAACGCTTCGTGGCGCGCCACCACCGCCTGCCAGGCCTGGGCGAAATGCTCAGGGTCGAGGGCGCTGTTGATGCGGTAGCGGTCCTGCATGTAGTACAGGCCAGTGCCCGGCTCCAGCAGGGTGTGCAGCAGCATGCCTTCCTGCATCGGCGTCAGCGGGTAAACGTCCTCGATCTGCGCGGCCGGGACCGGCAATGCGTCGATCTGTTCCTGAGTCAGGTGCGCCAGCGGGAAGTCTGATGGGGTGAAGCTGCCATTGCCATCGGCCAGGCAATGCGCGACCAGCGCCAGCAGCTCCTGACGATAGGCCTCAGCCAGACCCGCGATGGTCTGCTGGTCGTAGCGCTCGGCGCTGAAGGTCCAGCGCAATTGCAGAGCACCGCCATACACCTGGCCATCGACGCTCAACCAGTTGGGCAACGGCGCATTGAGGTCATGCGCCAACCCGGCCGGGGCCTCCAGGGGCTGGAACAAGGCTGTACTGTCGAACTGCTGGTCGAACTGGCCCAGGTAGTTGAAGGTGATGCGCGCCTGCGGCAAGGCCGCCATCTGCTCGCGCCCGGCGGCATCCGCCAGGTAGCGCAGTACGCCGTAGCCCAGGCCCTTGTGCGGCACCTGGCGCAGTTGTTCCTTGATGCGCTTGATCGAACCGGCCCGCGCCGCGTCGTCTTCACCTGGCAGCGGACGCAGGCTCAGTGGGTAGGCATTGGTGAACCAGCCGACGCTGCGGGTCAGGTCCATGTCTTCGAACAACCCGTCACGGCCATGGCCTTCGAGCTGCACCAGCACTTCTTCATCGCCGCTCCAGCGGCACAAGGCCCGCGCCAGTGCAGTCAACAGCAGGTCGTTGACCTGGGTGTGGTAAGCCGCCGGGGCCAGTTGCAACAGCTGCCGGGTTTGCTCCACGTCCAGGCCGATGGCCAGGGTTTGAGCGTGGCGATGCAAATTGCTGCCCTGCGGATGGTCGCACGGCAATTCGCGACGCACACCGCCCAGCTGGCCTTGCCACCAGGCCAGTTCGTCACGCAGCGAATCGCTGCCGGCGTAGCTGGCCAGGCGCGCAGCCCAGTCGCCGACGGCGTGGGTCTTGGCCGGCAGAGGCTGGCCACGGTACAGCGCCTGCAGGTCTTCCAGCAGCACCCGCCAGGACACGCCATCAACAACCAGGTGATGAATCGCCAGCAGCAACCGCTGGGTGCCCTGCCCGTCACGCACCAGCAAGGCGCGCAGCAGCGGCCCCTGTTGCAGGTCCAGGCTGCGCTGCACGTCGGTGTAGAGTGCCTGACAATCATTGAAATCGGCGACAGTGGCGCTCCACAGCAGTTGCTCGGCGCCAGGCTGCACGTACTGGGCCTGCCAGCGGCCCTGGGCGTCGCTGAAGCGCAGGCGCAGGCTGTCATGGTGCTGCACCAGCGCAGCCAATGCCTGTTCAAGGGTGGCCTCAACCAAGGGTTGGCGCACCTCCAGCAGCACGGTCTGGTTCCAGTGTTGCGGCTGTGGCACGTCACTGTCGAAGAACCAGTGCTGGATCGGCGTCAACCCGGCCTGGCCCTGGCGCAGACCCTGCTCCACCGTGCTCGCGGCTTCGCTGAGCTGAACCACAGTTGCCAGGGTCTGGATGGTCTGATGCTGGAACAGGTCGCGCGGGGTGAATTGCAAGCCGGCCTGGCGGGCGCGGCTGACCACCTGAATCGACAGGATCGAGTCGCCCCCCAGCTCGAAGAAGTTGTCCTGCACGCCGACCCGGGCAACGTTGAGCACATCGCGCCAGATCTGCGCCAGCTGTGCTTCCACCTCATTGCCAGGGGCCTGGTATTGCTGCCGCGCCTGCTCAAGGTCCGGCAGCGGCAGCGCATGGCGGTCGAGCTTGCCGTTGCCCATCAGCGGCAGGCTGTCGAGCAGCACCAGATGCGCAGGCACCATGTAGTCGGGCAGGTGCTGGCGGGCATCGGCTTTCACCGCTTCGCGCAGCAGTTGTTGCGCGTCGCTACCGGCGGTGGCCTGCCTGCACACCAGATAGCCCACCAGCTGCTTGCCGCCCGGCAAGTCCAGCGCCAGCACGACGGCCTCGTCGACATCCTCGTGCGCTTGCAGGCGGCTCTCGATTTCGCCCAGTTCGATGCGGAAGCCGCGGATCTTCACCTGCTGGTCGGCACGGCCAACATACTCCACCAGGCCATCGGTACCCAGGCGTACCAGGTCGCCGGTACGGTACAGGCGCCCGCCTTCGGCACTGAACGGGTCGGCGACAAAGCGCTCGGCAGTGAGGCCTGGCCGGTCGTGGTAACCCTGGGCCAGGCCGGCGCCGCCGACATACAGTTCGCCAATGCCGCCTTGCGGCAACAAGGCCAGATCCTCGTCGAGGATGTAGGCCGTACGGCTACCGATGACGCGGCCGATCGGTACGCTGCCAAGGTCTGCTGGCAACGCGTCTGGCGCCAGGCACGCCAGCGGCATGACCACGGTTTCGGTCGGGCCGTAGGCATTGAAGCACTGCTGCGGCGCAAAGGCCTGGCGGATGCGCTGCAAGTGCTCGCCGGTCAGCGCCTCGCCACCGGTAATCACCAGGCGTACCGGCAATTGTTCGCCCCGCCCGCCCAGGTACTGCGCCAGCTGGCTGCCGTAGCTGGGGGTGAAGCCCAGAATGCTCACCTGCTGCTCGCGCACCAACTGGCAGATGTCCTCGGCGCCCCACTGCCCCTGGGCGCGCAATACCACGCGCGCGCCACACAACAGCGGCACCCACAGGCGCTCGCTGGCAGCGTCGAAATTGATCGAATAGAAATGCAGCTCGCAGTCATCGCTGCGCATGCCGAATGCAGCGATCACCGCCTGGCAATGCATGGCAAACTCGCCATGGCTGACCACCACGCCCTTGGGTTTGCCGGTGGAGCCTGAGGTGTAGATCAGGTAAGCCTGGTGCTGCGGCAGGCTGAGGTTGTCCAGCGGCGCATCGCTGTAGGCCGCCAGGCTGGCGGCATCGTCTTCCAGGCTCCAGCTGGCCACGCCTTCAGGCAGCTCACCCAGGGTGTGCAGCAGCGCACGCTGGCTGAGCAGCAAGCCGATGCGGCTGTCTTCGATCATGTAGCGCAAGCGGTCGAGCGGGTACTCGGGGTCGAGCGGTACATAGGCGCCGCCGGCCTTGAGGATGGCCAGCAGGCCGACGACCATTTCCAGCGAGCGCTCCAGCGCCAGGCCCACGCGCACCTGCGGGCCGACACCCCGTTCGCGCAGGGCACGCGCCAGGCGGTTGGCCTGCTGGTCGAGCTCGGCGTAGGTCAAGTGCTGGCCGGCGAAGGTCAGCGCGCCAGCCTGTGGCGTGCGCGCGGCCTGGGCGGCGAACAGACCGTGGAGGGTCTGGCCAAGGTCGAAATCGTGTTCGCCCTGCAATTGGCCTGTAAGCACTTGTTGCTCGGCACTGCTCAGCATTGGCAGTTCGCACAGGCGGTGTTGCGGGTTGTCGAGCAAACCGACCAGCAGTTGTTGCCAGTGCTCGGCCATGCGCGCGATACGCGGCGCGTCGAACAGGTCGCGGCTGTAGGTCAGGCAGCAGCCCAGCCGGCCGTCCAGGTCGGTCACCTCCAGATACAGGTCGAACTTGGTGGCGCTGGCATCGTTGACCAGGTAATCCACCTGCATGCCGGCCAGCGTGCGGCTTTGCTGGAAGGCCCAGCGCTGCACGTTGCACATCACCTGGAACAGCGGGTTGTAGGCACTGCTGCGCGGTGGCTGCAGGGCCTCTACCAGTTGGTCGAACGGCAGGTCCTGGTGCGACTGGCCTTCGATGGCAGCCTGGCGAATCTGCTCCAGCAGCGCGCTGGCGGTCATCTGGCCGTCCAGCTCGCAACGCAGCACCTGGGTGTTGAGGAAAGCGCCGATCAGGCCTTCGCTTTCCGGGCGGATGCGGTTGGCCACCGGCGCGCCGATACGCAGGTCGCGCTGGCCGCTGTAACGGTGCAGCAAGGCGGCCAGGGTGGCGGTCATGGTCATGAACAGGGTCAGGCCGCGCTGGCTATTGAAAGCATGCACGCGGGCCACCAGTGCCGGATCGAGTTCGAAGCGGTACAGCTCGCCACGGTGGCTCTGGACTGCCGGACGCGGGCGGTCGGCAGGCAACGCCAGCACCGGGTGCTCGTCGCCCAGGCGGTGCTTCCAGTAGGCCAGTTGTCGAGCGCCCTCGCCGCTTTCCAGCCATTGCCGTTGCCACACGCTGTAGTCCAGGTACTGCACCGGCAGCGGCGCCAGTGGCGACTCGCGGTCATCGACAAAGGCTTCGTACAGCTCGCCCAGTTCGCGGGCGAAGATGTCCATGGCCCAGCCTTCGGTGACGATGTGATGCAGCGTCAGCACGAAGAAGTGCTCGCGCTCGTTGGCCTTGACCAGGCAGGCGCGCAGCAGCGGCCCCCGCTCCAGGTCGAAGGGCTGGTGCGCCTGGTCGTCGGCCAGTTGTTGCAAACGTTGCTGGCAGGCATCGTCTGACAAAGCGCTGAAGTCTTGCCAGTCCAGATGCAGGCCGCTGTCTTCGGCCACGCACTGGTACGGCACGCCGTCGATGCTGGGGAACGTGGTGCGCAAGGTTTCGTGGCGCACGATCAGCGCCTGCAGCGCACGCTCGAAGGCGTCCACGTGCAGGGTGCCGCGCAGGCGTGCCATGCCGCCGACGTTGTACGCCGGGCTGTCCGGCTCCATCTGCCAGAGGAACCACATTCGCTGCTGCGAGTACGACAGCGGCACTGCCTGACGGCGGTCGACACGGGCGATTGCACCTTGCAGGTTGCGCTCGCCGGCCGCGCGCAGGCGGGCGATCTCGGCACAGAAGGCGCCCAGCTCGCTGGCTTCGAACAGGGCCTTGAGCGGCAGCTCGACATCGCAGGCCTGGCGGGTGCGCGAAACGATCTGGGTAGCCAGCAACGAGTGGCCACCGAGGGCGAAGAAGTCGTCCTGCAGGCCAATGCGCGGCAGATTCAACACGTCGCGCCAGATGGCCGCGACCTGTTGTTGCAGCTCGGTTCGTGGCTCGACATGCTCACGCTGCTGCCACACTGGAGCAGGCAGTGCCTTGCGGTCGACCTTGCCGCTGGGGCCCAGTGGCATCTGTGCCAAAGGGATGAGTTGCGCCGGCACCATGTAGGCTGGCAATTGCTCAACCAGTACGGCCAGCACCTCGGCAGGCTGGGCGCTGCCACTGTAATAGCCGATCAGTTGCGCGCCAACGGCGTCCTTGTGGATCAGCACCAGCGCCTGTTCCACACCCGCCTGTGCCAGCAGGCAGGCCTGCACTTCCTCGGGCTCGACGCGGAAACCGCGCACCTTGACCTGCTGGTCGAGGCGGCCAAGGTATTCCAGGGCCTCCAGCTGAACCTGCCAGCGGGCGCGATCGCCACTGCGGTACAGACGCTGACCATTGCCGTCGGCCTGGGGTACGAAGCGCTCGGCAGTGAGGCCGGGGCGGCCCAAGTAACCACGGGCCAGGCCCGCGCCACCGAGGTACAGTTCGCCCGGCACACCGGGGGCGCTCAGTTCCAGCTCATCGTCCAGCACGCGGCACAGCACATTGCCCAGCGGGCGGCCGATGGGCGAGCGCTCGCCGTCCACCACCTGACAGTGCCAGTGGGTGACGTTGATGGCGGTTTCAGTCGGGCCATACCGGTTGTGCAGCTGCACCTGCGGCAGCACCTGCAGCACGCGGTCACGCAGCGTGGCGGACAACGCTTCGCCACCCGAGAACACCCGGCGCAAGCTACTGCAGGCACTTGCCTGCGGCTCCTGGACGAACACCTGCAACAGCGGCGGTACAAAGTGCAGCGTAGTCACCCCATAAGCCTGCACCAGGGCAGAGATACGCTGCGGGTCGCGGTGTTCACCAGGGCCGGCGAGCACCAGCTTGCAGCCGGTGACCAGCGGCCAGAAGCATTCCCACACCGAGACGTCGAAACTGATCGGCGCTTTCTGCATCAGCACGTCGCTGTCATTCAGCGCATAGGTCGTCTGCATCCACTGCAGGCGCTCGGCCAACGCCGCATGGGTATTGCCTACGCCCTTGGGCTGCCCGGTGGAGCCGGAGGTATAGATAACGTAGGCCAGGTTATCGCCGTGCAGGTGCAGGCCGGGGGCATGGCTGGGCCAGCTGTCCAGGTGCAACTGGTCGAGGGCAATGGCGCTGACACCGTCGACCTGCGGCAGCTTGCCCAGCAGGCTGCTGTGGCTCAGTAGCAAACGGGCGTCGCAGTCGGCCAGCATGTAGGCCAGGCGTTCGGCAGGGTAATCGACATCCAGCGGCACGTAGGCACCGCCGGCCTTGAGAATGGCTAGCAGGCCGACCAGCAATTGCGGTGAGCGCTCGATGGCAATGGCCACACAGGTATCGGGGCCGACGCCTTTGTCACGCAGGTAGTGGGCCAGGCGGTTGGCTTGCTGGTGCAGCCCGGCGTAATCCAGGCTGCCCCCGTCCCAAACCAGGGCGGTGCGCTGCGGCGTCAGGCGTGCCTGCTCATTGAGTTGTTCGACCAACAGGTGCTGCGCTGCGGCGGCCGGTGCCTGGCCCCAACCCAGCAGCTGCGCACGACCGGCCTCATCCAGCAATTGCACGTCGCCCAGCGCCTGCTGCGGCGCGGCACACACCTGTTCCAACAGCGCCAACAGGTGATGGGCCAGACGTTCGACGGTGCTGGCTTCGAACAGCTCCGTGGCGTAGTCGAAGGCCAGGCTCAGGCGGCCCAGATGGTCCTCCTCAGTGTGCAACTGCAAGTCGAACTTGGCTTCGCGGCTGTGCCACGCCAGCTCTTCGGCCAACAGCCCCGGCAGACGCCGCAGGGCTGACAGGTCGCGTTGCTGGTGGTTGAACATGACCTGGAACAGGCCCTGCTCGCGCGCATCGGGCAGGGCTTCGACAAGCTGTTCGAAGGGCAGGTCTTGATTAGCCTGGGCTTGCAACGTGGCCTGTCGTACCTGGGTCAGCAACTGGGTAAACGAGTGACGGCCATCGAATCGCGCGCGCAGCACCTGCGTATTGATGAAGAAACCGACCATGCCTTGGGTTTCCAGGCGCGGGCGGTTGGCGTTGGGCACGCCGACGCGGATATCGGCCTGGCCGCTGTAGCGCTGCAGCAGCGCCTGCCAACCTGCCAGCAGGACCATGAACAGGCTGGCCTGCTGCTGGTGGGCAAGGCTCTTGAGCGCTTCGCCAAGCCTGGCCGGCACCTTGAGGTTGAAGCGCGCAGCGCTGTGCTCGCGCTGGCTGGCGCGCGGGTGGTCAGTGCACAGGTCGAGCGCCGGCAGCTCACCACCAAGGTGTGCCTTCCAGTACTGCAACTGGCGTTCGGCTTCACCGTCAGCCAGCCATTGCCGCTGCCAGCTGCCGTAGTCGGCGTAACCCAGGGGCAACGGCGCCAGGTTGGCCTCCAGGCCTTGGCAGCGAGCGGCATACAGCTTGGCGAATTCTTCGAGCAGGATGTTCAGCGACCAGCCGTCGGCAACGATGTGGTGCAGGGTCACCCACAGCTGATGCTCTTCGTCGCCCAGGCGCACCAGGGTTACCCGCAGCAGCGGGCCCTGGGTGAGATCGAACGGCTGGCGGGCCTCGGTTTCACGCTGCACGGCGACCTGCTCGGGCGAGTGCCCTTCAAGGTCCAGGCGGTGCAGGCTGAACGGCTGTTGAGGCAGGATACGCTGCAGCGCCTGGCCATTCTCTTCGCTGAACACGGTACGCAGCGATTCATGGCGCGCCACCAGTGCCTGGAAGGCCACTTGCAGAGCGTTGACATCCAGCTCGCCGCGCAGATGCAAGCCGGCGGGAATGTTGTAGGCCGCTGATTGCGGTTCCAGCAGCCACAGCAACCACAAGCGGTTTTGCGCCAGCGACTGGGGCAACGCCTGGGCGCGCTCCAGCGTGGTGATGGCTGCGGTGCCAGCGGCGCCATCGGCGATGATCTGTGCCACGGCCTTGCTGTAGTCGGCCAGTACCGGCGCCTCGAACAGGGTACGCAGGCTCAGGTCGATACCCAACTCATCGGCCAGGCGCGCTGTGGCCTGGGTGGCGGCGATGGAGTTACCGCCCAGCAGCAGGAAGTGGTCGTCCGCAGCCACCGCCTCTACCTTGAGGATGTCGCGCCACACAGCGGCGATGCGTGCTTGCAGCTCGTCGCCAGCGGATGCACGGGTACCGGCTTCGCTCACCTCAGGGAAACGGGCATAGCAGTCCAGGCTGCCATCGTCCACGCGCAGGCGGCAGGCAGAGCGCTGCAACTTGCCGCTGGAGGTCTTCGGCAGCGCGCCGGGGTTCAGCAGCAGGACCACGGCCGGGGCCTGTCGGCAAGCGTCGGCGACGACCTGGCGCAGGGTCTTGATCAGGTCCTGGGGCTTGAGTGCCTTTTGCACGTTGCGGCTGATCTCCACCGCGACACCGATGCCCTCTTCGCCCTGGTGCTCGACGGCGAACACCGCCACACGGCCTTTGCGCAGCAACTGAACTTCGCGCTCGAGGGTTTTCTCCAAGTCTTGTGGGTACAGGTTTTGCCCACGCACGATCAGCATGTCCTTCAGACGCCCAGTGACGAATACCTCGCCGTCACGCATGAAGCCCAGGTCGCCGGTACGCAGCCAGGTCTGGTCGTCCATTTCGACGAAGGTTCGAGCGCTGGCTTCTGGGTTGCGCCAGTAGCCCCGGGCGATGCTCGGGCCGCCTGCCCAGATTTCCCCCACCTGGTTGTCGCCCAGCACTTGCAACTGTTGCGGCTCGACGATGCGTACCGCGTGCCCCGGCTGCGGGAAGCCGCAACTCATCAGCACGCTGCCAGTGCCGGGTTCGGCGCGGTTGGCGGCGAAGGCTTTGGCATCCAGCTCAAGCGCGGCGATACCCTGGCCACGACGGCTGCCGCTAACGAACAGGGTGGCTTCGGCCAGGCCATAACTGGCGAAGAAGCTCTGCGGGTCGAAGCCACAGGCCTGGAACTTGTCGGCAAAGGTGGCCAGGCTGTCCTGGCGGATAGGCTCGGAGCCGGAATAGGCCACGCGCCAGCGGCTCAGGTCGAGCCCGGCCAGCGAAGCCTCACTGACCCGCTCGCTGCACAGGCGATAAGCGAAGTCGGGCCCGCCGCTGATGGTGCCACCGTATTCGCTGATGGCCTGCAACCAGCGCAACGGCCGGGCCAGGAAGTACCCCGGCGACATCAGCACGCAAGGCACGCCACTGAAGATCGGCTGCAGCAGGCCGCCGATCAGGCCCATGTCATGGTACAGCGGTAGCCAGCTGACGATCACATCGTCGGGGTTGAGGTCGATGCCAAAGCCTTGGCGGATCAGTTGCTCGTTGGCCACCAGGTTGCCATGGCTGACCTGCACGCCCTTGGGCAGCGCGGTGGAACCGGAGGTGTACTGCAGGAAGGCGATGTCATCGCCCTTGAGCACGGGTTCACGCCAGTTCGCAGCCAGGGCCGGGTCCAAGCCATCCACTGCCAGCAGTTGGGGGGCGTTGTCCGCCGCCAGGGCTTCCAGGCCCTGCAGGCTGTCGCGCAGCGCCGCCACGGTCAGCAGCAGTCGCGGCTCGGCGTCATCGATGATCGACAGCAAACGCTCCTGGTGCTGCTGGCGCGCGGACTCCGGCGGGTAGGCCGGCACCGCGATCACGCCCGCATACAGGCAGCCGAAGAACGCCGCCACGTAATCTGGCCCGCTGGGGAACAACAGCACGGCACGGTCACCGAAGCTGGCGCGCGCCTGCAAGGCGGCGGCGATGGTGCGTGCACGCTGGTCGAGGTCCCGGTAGCTGAGCACGGCCTGCTCACCGGGTGTGTCGGCGAGAAAGCGCAGGGCAATCCTTTCCGGGGTCTGCGCGGCGCGTTGCGCCAGGGCCTGGACCAGCGAGAGCGGGAGTTCGAAGGCGTCCGTCATTGGGTGTTCCTGCCAGTGTCTGGTTAGGTCTGACAGCTGCTCCGCTAACGTGGGCGGGCAACGTATGCGACCGGGGATGTACACAGGGGAACGGATGGGCGGGGGGAGAAATTAGCGGGGGAGGTCACGCTTTAAGGGTTGATAAGGCATACCCCCAAAGCCAGCCACGCCTTAGAACTGAAACCTACAGATATTAATTACACTTCGCATTTGACAATTATTATCATCTTGCATAGTTTGTCGCACGTCGTAGGAAGCTTCCCAACCTTGGGCGCCTCCTCTCCCCTCTGTGACAAGGTGATTTCCATGGCGGAACAACTATCCACAAGTAAGTGCGATTCACCATTACTGCAGGCCTTCGTCGACAACCGCAGCATTCTGGTCAAGATCGCCGCCCGTATCACAGGCTGCCGTTCGCGCGCTGAGGACGTGGTACAGGATGCCTTTTTCCGGCTCAGCACCGCCCCGCAGATCACCTCATCGTTCAAGGCCCAGCTGAGCTACCTGTTCCAGATCGTGCGCAACCTGGCGATCGACCACTATCGCAAGCAGGCGATGGAGCTGAAGTACTCCGGTAGTGAAGAGGAAGGCATGAACGTGGTGGTGCAGAACGCCTCGCCCGAAGCCACCCACATCAACCGCGCCGCGCTGAATGACATCGCGGAGGCCTTGAACGAACTGCCGCCGCGCACCCGCTATGCTTTCGAGATGTACCGCCTTAATGGCGTGCCGCAGAAGGACATTGCCAAGGAACTGGGCGTATCGCCGACCTTGGTCAACTTCATGATCCGCGATGCGCTGGTGCATTGCCGCAAGACAGCCAGTCGGCAGGCCTGAAGATGGCTGCAAGCAAACGCCAGAGCGAACCTGGATCGCTCTCGCTTTTGCTTGCAGCGCTAGTGTGGTGTTTTGCAAATACGGCCAATAACTCGCAGCGCAAAAAACGCCGCAAGTTATGGTCGTTATTTGTGAAACACCACACTAGCCCCTACGTCAGCTTGCAACGATCGAAAAACCGCTCCCGCCCCAGAATCATCAACGCCGCCCGCTTGTGTGGAAAGTCGAACTCCTTGTCGCAATGGAAACATTGGTCGTGCATGTAGCCAATCATCTTGCCATTGTCGGCGCGCGGCTCGGCCACCACCCGCTGGGTGCGCGGGTCATCCAGGAAAAGGTAGTGCACCAACGCCGATAGCCAGCTGGCCACCTTGTGCGGCCCTCGGTGGCTCTCCTCTCCCACCAGCATATGGATACCACGGTCGTAGTCATCGGCCGGGTAGAAGGGGGCAATGCGGTCCTCCTTGGCCCAGTACGCCTCGAAGTAGGCAAACGGCTCGTCATCGAAACAACCGATCAACGTCAATGTATGCGGGTCGGCTTCGAGCTTGGCCAAGTATTCGCGGTGCTGCGCCAGCGTGCCACCCTCCTGCCAGAACGCCTCCACGCGAGGGTTGTTCTGCCAGCGGTTGAAACGCTCCAGGTCATGCTCGATCTCCAGGGTACGCAGCGATACCCAACTGCCCAAGCGCGCATCGAAGCGCCGGTACACTTCGCCCCGCGGCTTGGGCGCCCGGCGCGGGTGGCGCTTGCCGTTGCTGATCTGCATCTGCTGCGGATATACCCCGGCAACCGACTCGCCCAGCCACGGCTGCGGCAGTTGCCAGAACAGTGCGCGCTCGCACAGGTACTGGCCAGGCTGTTCACCGGCCAGCAGCAGGCCACTGGCCAACGCCTGCGGCAACACTTCGGGCAGGTGCCAGGTCAGGCGCTGGCAGGCCGTATCGCGCGACAGCAACCAATAGCAGGCGGCCCACAAGGCTTGGTAGGGGCGCTCGGGGCAAAAGCGCTCAAGGTGAACGTGCAGAGAAGCGCCAGCCTCCAGTCGCAACTGGATCAGGGGGCGGCCTTCAAGGGCCAGGCTTAGCCAGCTGTCGCCCTCCTCGGCACTGAGGCTGCGCCAGCGTGGCGGTGACTGTGGCTGCGAAGCGGCATCGAACGGCATGGGCTTGACTCACGAAAATGAAGAAAAGGCACACTGCAGGGAACGTTGCCGCAACACGGGAATTTAGTCTTGCGGTGCAGCCACTTTGATTCGGTAGGGCTCGAAGATGCGCGCCAGTTCACCGCTGTCACGCAGGCCACGCAGCAGGGCAGCGAACGACTGCTCGCCGATAGGCGCCCCCGGGCGCAGCAAGGCGTAGTGGTGATAGACCTGGTCAATGCGTTGTGAAGGCACCAGCTGCGCCCTGCTCGCCGGGTTGCGTGCCAGGAAATCGCTGAGGTAGGAACGCGTGACCAGGGCAATATCGGCGCGGCCGGCCTGCACCATCAGCAGGTTGCTGTCGTGGGAGTAGGTCAGGGTCGCGTTGTATGTCTTGCGCAGGTAGTCCGGGTCAGCGTTGAAGCTGGCAAACGCGTAGTGGTAGCCGTTGAACAAGGCCAGGCGTTTGCCGCGCAGGTCATCGAAATAATGCGGATCATTGCCGTTTGCCTTGCGGGCGACGAACACTTCGGCATCTTCCAGGCCCATGTCCACGGTCTGATGGGCAATCTGCTCCCAGCCCCATTGTGGGTTCTCGAAAATCGCCATGTCGGTGCGGCCCTGCTGGAAGTCACCGAAGCGCCGCTGGATAGACGTAGGCACCAGAACGAAGTGATAGTGCTGCTGCGCCCGGTTGAGTGCATCGACCAACTGCGGCAGCAAACCGGTATCGGCACCTTGCTCGGGGCGCACTGTGTAAGGCGGGAAATGGGCTGCGCCAATCTTCACTTCAACCGCCTCGCCAGCCCATACCGGTGCCGCCAACCAGAACACGGCCAGCAGCATCAGGGTGGACAAGGCCTTGAGGCCGGGCGCTGGAGTCAAGACGGACACTCATCACGGTTTATGCCTGTATGCGCTTAAGCTAGGCGTTTTCCAGGGGCGACACAACTACTGACGCCTGCTCTTTGTGCCAAAGCAGGCGGCAAAATGCCATAGGATGCCGTATGCCCGGACATTGGCTACGCTCTAGCAGGATCTGCAGGGGAGCCTGGTATGGGCCATTGGTTGGTGATCGACCTGGAAGCCACCACCGACGATGGTGGGTGGCCGGTTACAGAGATGGAAGTCATTGAAATCGGCGCAAGCCTGGTTACCCGCGAAGGCCGCGAGGTCGACCATTTCCAGCGTTTTGTAAAGCCACGGCGGCGGCCGCAGCTGACCCCGTTCTGCCGTGAGCTGACCCACATCAGCCAGGCCGACGTGGACAGCGCCGCGCCGTTTCGCGAGGTGTGGGCAAGCTTCGAGCGCTGGCTGGGGCACCACCGCGGGCAGCTTCAGGCCTGGGTCAGCTGGGGCGACTACGACCGCCAGCAACTGCACCAGGAGTGGCAGCAGCACAGCCTCGACAGCCTGCTGCGCACATTGCCGCACATCAATCTCAAGCAACGCTTTGCCAAGGCCCGCCACCTGCAGCGCCCCACCGGCCTGAACGGCGCCCTGCAACTGGCCGGCATGCACTTTTGCGGGCAGCAGCACAGGGCCCTGGAAGATGCGCGCAACACGGCGCGGCTATTACCGTTGACCCTGCCCGCCAACGGCCCCTGAAAGCAGATGACGACGCCTGTGGGCTTGGGCATACTGGCCAGCCCTTTTTCAGCACCTCTTTTCAGGAGTCGCCCATGTTCCAGGTCAACGAGTACTTCAACGGCACCGTCAAGTCGATCGCATTCTCGGGCGAAGAAGGCCCGGCCACTGTCGGCGTCATGGCTCCGGGCGAATACGAATTCGGCACTGCCAAGCGCGAGATCATGCATGTGGTATCGGGCGCGCTGACCGTGAAACTGCCAGATAGCGACAACTGGGAAACCTTCAACGCCGGTGACAAGTTCAACGTGCCGGCTGACAGCAAGTTCCAGCTGCAGGTGAAGGTGGATACCGCTTACCTGTGCGAATACCGCGACTAAGCGCCGGCCTGTTCCGGCCTCTTCGCGGGTAAACCCGCTCCTACAGGGTGCTGAGCCGACCTTCGATGTTGTGCGGTCCTTGTAGGTGCGGGTTTGCCCGCGAAGAATCCAGCACTAGTCCTTCAGGAAATCAGCAACGCGTTCAGCCGCCGCCTGCAAATGCTGCTCATGGCTGAACCCCGAAGCCTTCAACGGCTTCAGGTCATGGTCCCCCGCCACTAGCCAGCTCACCTCGATCGCCGGCGACAACGCATACCCCGCCACCGCCTCGCGGTTACCCAGCGCATCCCGCTCGCCCTGCACGATCAACGTCGGTGTCTTCAACTCGGCCAGGTGCTCTACCCGTGGCTTCTCGGGTTTGCCCACCGCGTAGAACGGATAGCCCAGGCACACCAGCGCATCCGCGCCCAGTTCGTCGGCCAGCAGGCTCGCCATGCGCCCGCCCATGGACTTGCCACCCACGGCCAGCTTGCCCGCGACCAAAGGTCGCACTTGCCGGTACACCTCACGCCAGCATTCAAGCAACACCTTCTGCGGGTTCGGCGGCCGCTTGCCACCGGTAACCCTGCGCTCGGCCATGTACGGGAACTCGAAGCGCACTACCGCTACCCCAAGAGCCGCAAGCCTTTGCGCCATTTCGTCCATGAACCCGCTGTCCATCGGCGCGCCCGCGCCATGGGCCAGAATCAGGCACCCCTTGTAGTCATCCTGACCTGCAACCCGCGGAGGATCGCAGCGCAAGCCTGGGACATTTGCGACCTTCGCCCATTGATCCCCGTCAATACCGGCACTTTGCCCATTAATCATGCTTGCCTCGCTGTAAAGCCTGCCAAATAACCGTGGATGGGAACCCATACATGAACACAACCAGCAGTACCGCCTATAACTACAAGGTGGTCCGCCAATTCGCCATCATGACGGTGGTGTGGGGAATCGTCGGGATGGGGCTCGGCGTCTTCATCGCCGCCCAGCTCGCCTGGCCGTCCCTAAACTTCGACCTCCCCTGGACCAGCTTCGGCCGCCTGCGCCCCCTGCATACCAATGCGGTGATCTTCGCGTTCGGCGGCTGCGCACTGTTCGCCACCTCCTATTATTCGGTGCAACGCACCTGCCAGACCACCCTGTTTGCACCGGGCCTGGCCGCGTTCACGTTCTGGGGCTGGCAACTGGTTATCCTGCTGGCGGCCATCAGCCTGCCGCTGGGCTACACCAGCTCCAAGGAATACGCCGAACTGGAATGGCCGATCGACATTCTGATCACCATCGTCTGGGTGGGCTACGCCATCGTGTTCTTCGGCACGCTGATGAAGCGCAACACCAAACACATCTACGTCGGCAACTGGTTCTTCGGCGCCTTCATCCTGACCGTGGCGCTGCTGCACATCGTCAACAACCTGGAGCTGCCGGTCAGCCTGACCAAATCCTATTCGGTCTACGCAGGCGCCACCGATGCCATGGTGCAGTGGTGGTACGGCCATAACGCGGTGGGCTTCTTCCTGACCGCAGGCTTCCTGGGGATGATGTACTACTACGTGCCCAAGCAGGCCGAACGGCCGGTGTATTCGTATCGCTTGTCGATCGTGCACTTCTGGGCGCTGATCACCCTGTACATCTGGGCCGGCCCGCACCACCTGCACTACACCGCCCTGCCCGATTGGGCGCAGTCGCTGGGCATGGTGATGTCGCTGATCCTGCTGGCGCCAAGCTGGGGCGGCATGATCAACGGCATGATGACCCTGTCGGGCGCCTGGCACAAACTGCGCAGCGACCCGATCCTGCGCTTCCTGGTGGTGTCGCTGGCGTTCTACGGCATGTCCACCTTCGAAGGCCCGATGATGGCCATCAAGACGGTCAACGCCCTGTCCCACTACACCGACTGGACCATCGGCCACGTCCACGCCGGCGCCCTCGGCTGGGTAGCGATGATCTCGATCGGCGCGCTGTACCACACCATCCCCAAAGTGTTCGGCAAAGAACGCATGTACAGCCTCGGCCTGATCAATGCGCACTTCTGGCTGGCCACCATCGGTACCGTGCTGTACATCGCCTCGATGTGGGTCAACGGCATCGCCCAGGGCCTGATGTGGCGCGCGGTCAACAGCGACGGCACGCTCACCTACTCGTTCGTGGAAACCTTGGTGGCCAGCCACCCAGGCTTCGTCGTGCGCTTCGTCGGCGGCGCGATCTTCCTCAGCGGCATGTTCCTGATGGCCTGGAACACCTGGCGCACCGTGCGTTCGCCAGCGCTTGACGTCGCCCCTGCGAACGCCCGGTTGGCTTGAGGAGAAACGCCTGATGAAACATGAAGTCATCGAGAAAAACGTCGGCCTGATGGCGCTGCTGATGGTATTTGCCGTCAGCATCGGCGGCCTGACCCAGATCGTCCCGCTGTTCTTCCAGGACGTCACCAACAAACCGGTCGAAGGCATGAAGCCCTACACCGCGCTGCAACTGGAAGGCCGCGATGTCTACATCCGCGAAGGTTGCGTGGGCTGTCACTCGCAGATGATCCGCCCGTTCCGCGCCGAAACCGAGCGTTACGGCCACTACTCGGTGGCCGGTGAAAGCGTGTGGGACCACCCGTTCCTGTGGGGCTCCAAGCGCACTGGGCCGGACCTGGCCCGGGTCGGTGGCCGCTACTCGGACGACTGGCACCGTGCGCACCTGTACAACCCGCGCAACGTGGTGCCGGAGTCGAAGATGCCGTCCTACCCGTGGCTGGTTGCCCAGCCGGTCGACAACAGCCACACCGACGTCAAGATGCGCACCCTGCGCACCCTGGGCGTGCCGTACACCGACGACGACATTGCCGGCGCCCGTGAAGCGGTCAAAGGCAAGACCGAGATGGATGCACTGGTCGCCTACCTGCAGGTGCTCGGCACCGCGATCAAGAACAAGAGGTGAGTGCGATGGAAATGGACATCGGCATGATCCGCGGGCTGGGCACCCTGGTGGTGATGATTGCCTTCATCGGCCTCACCCTGTGGGTCTTCAACCGCCGCCGCGACCGTGATTTCGCCGAAGCGCGCCTGCTGCCCTTCGTCGACGACCGCCTGCCCACTGCCGGGCAGGAGCCTGCTGCAAAAAGGAGTAACGGGCAATGACCACCTTCTGGAGTACGTACATCAGCGTACTGACCATCGGTAGCCTGATTGGCCTGACCTGGCTGCTGCTCGCCACGCGCAAGGGCCAGAGCAACAACACCACCGACGAGACCATGGGCCACAGCTTCGACGGCATCGAGGAGTACGACAACCCGCTGCCCAAGTGGTGGTTCTGGCTGTTCGTTGGCACCTTGGCGTTCTCGGTCGGCTACCTGATCCTCTACCCAGGCCTGGGCAACTGGAAAGGCATCCTGCCGGGCTATGAAAATGGCTGGACTGGCGCCAATGAATGGCAGAAGGAAATGGACAAGGCCGATGCCAGGTTCGGTCCGATCTTCGCCAAATACGCCGCCATGCCCGTAGAAGAAGTGGCGAAGGACCCGCAGGCGCTGAAAATGGGCAGCCGCCTGTTTGCCTCCAACTGCTCGGTGTGCCACGGTTCCGACGCCAAGGGCGCCTTCGGCTTCCCCAACCTCACCGACAATGACTGGCGCTGGGGCGGCGATCCGGAAACCATCAAGACCAGCATCATGAGCGGTCGCCATGGCGTGATGCCGGCCTGGGCCGAAGTGATCGGTGACCAGGGCGTGGCCGATGTGGCTGCGTTCGTGGTCAGCAAACTCGATGGCCGCACACTGCCTGAAGGCGCGAAGGCCGATGTGGAGAACGGGCAGAAGATCTTCGCAGCCAACTGCGTGGCCTGCCACGGGCCGGAAGGCAAAGGTACGCCCGCCATGGGCGCACCGAACCTGACCCACCCGCAGGCGTTCATCTATGGCTCGAGCTTTGCCCAGCTGCAGCAGACCATTCGTTATGGTCGTCAGGGGCAAATGCCGGCGCAGGCCGAGATCCAGGGGAATGACAAGGTGCACCTGCTGGCGGCTTACGTGTATAGCCTGTCGCAGGATGGTTCGGCTGAGGCTGTGACGGCCAAGTGAGTTCGCCGAAAGGCATTTGCCGCCTGTGAGATCGAGCGCCGCGCGGGCGGCGCTCGATATCCGCCCCACCATAACCATCAAACCTTACACCCCCGGCCCACCATCCCCCTCAAACCATACCCCCACCGCCTCCCCCCCCTTCCCTTGCACCCCCACCGAACACAACTAAGCTTGTTGCCTCAGTGGGCTTCGCTCCGAAAGGACCGGAGCAGACGCGGCGCACGGCCTGTCGCCGCCCCAGAAAAAGCTTGACCGATCGATCAGAAAAAGATGAAAAACGGTACACATTACAAATATTTATTTGTGTACAATCGCCCAGACCCGATCCCTGCGGGACATCAGTGAACGGGTCTGGACACGGGTCGGCGTACCAAAGTTGCGTTGCGGTAACCTTGCTGGTTATCAATACTGGCGCCGATTTTTCGACCAACAAGAACATCAAAACCGTGGAACCTTAGAATGAGCACAGCAATCAGTCCGACTGCTTATAACTATAAGGTCGTCCGCCAGTTCGCCATCATGACGGTGGTCTGGGGGATCCTTGGCATGGGCCTCGGCGTCTTCATCGCCTCGCAGCTGGTGTGGCCGCAGCTGAACCTGGACCTTCCCTGGACCAGCTTCGGCCGCCTGCGCCCGCTGCACACCAACCTGGTGATCTTCGCCTTCGGGGGCTGTGCGCTGTTCGGCACCAGCTACTACGTGGTGCAGCGCACCTGCCAGACCCGGCTGATCTCCGACAGCATGGCCGCCTTCACCTTCTGGGGTTGGCAAGCCGTGATCGTCGGCGCGCTGATCACCCTGCCGATGGGCTACACCACCACCAAGGAATACGCCGAGCTCGAGTGGCCGCTGGCGATCCTGCTGGCCATCGTCTGGGTTACCTACGGGCTGGTGTTCTTCGGCACTATCGTCAAACGCAAGACCAAGCACATCTATGTCGGCAACTGGTTCTACGGTGCGTTCATCGTGGTCACCGCGATGCTGCACATCGTCAACCACATCTCGCTGCCGGTGAGCCTGTTCAAGTCGTACTCGGCCTACTCCGGCGCCACCGACGCGATGATCCAGTGGTGGTACGGCCACAACGCCGTGGGCTTCTTCCTCACCACCGGCTTCCTGGGGATGATGTACTACTTCGTGCCCAAGCAGGCCGAGCGGCCGATCTACTCGTATCGCTTGTCGATCGTGCACTTCTGGGCGCTGATCACCCTGTACATCTGGGCCGGCCCGCATCACCTGCACTACACCGCCCTGCCTGACTGGGCGCAGTCGCTGGGCATGGTAATGTCGATCATCCTGCTGGCGCCAAGCTGGGGCGGCATGATCAACGGCATGATGACCCTGTCGGGCGCCTGGCACAAACTGCGCACCGACCCGATCCTGCGCTTCCTGGTGGTGTCGCTGGCGTTCTACGGCATGTCCACCTTCGAAGGCCCGATGATGGCCATCAAGACCGTGAACTCACTGTCGCACTACACCGACTGGACCATCGGCCACGTCCACGCCGGCGCCCTCGGCTGGGTGGCAATGATTTCGATCGGCGCCGTGTACCACATGATCCCGAAACTCTACGGCCGCGAGCAGATGCACAGCATCGGCCTGATCAACGCGCACTTCTGGCTGGCCACCATCGGTACCGTACTGTACATCGCCTCGATGTGGGTCAACGGCATCACCCAGGGCCTGATGTGGCGCGCCATCAACGATGACGGCACCCTCACCTACTCCTTCGTCGAAGCCCTGCAGGCCAGCCACCCCGGCTACATCGTCCGCGCCCTGGGCGGAGCGTTCTTCGCCAGCGGCATGCTGCTGATGGCCTACAACGTGTTCCGTACCGTACGTGCCGCCAACCCGGCACAGGCTGAAGAGGCCGCCAAGATCGTCGTTGTGGGAGCGCACTGATGAAGCATGAAGCCGTCGAGAAGAACATAGGCCTGCTGGCCTTCTTCATGGTCATCGCCGTGAGCGTCGGTGGCCTGACCCAGATCGTCCCGCTGTTTTTCCAGGACGTCACCAACAAGCCGGTCGAGGGCATGAAGCCGCGCACCGCGCTGGAGGTGGAAGGCCGCGATATCTACATCCGCGAAGGCTGCGTGGGCTGCCACTCGCAGATGATCCGCCCGTTCCGTGCCGAAACCGAGCGTTACGGCCACTACTCGGTAGCCGGTGAAAGCGTGTGGGACCACCCGTTCCTGTGGGGCTCCAAGCGTACCGGCCCGGACCTGGCCCGCGTCGGCGGCCGCTACTCCGATGATTGGCACCGAGCGCACCTGTACAACCCGCGCAACGTGGTACCGGAATCGAAGATGCCTTCCTACCCGTGGCTGGTCGAGAACAAGCTCGACGGCAAGGACACCGCGAAGAAGATGGAAGTGCTGCGCACACTCGGCACCCCGTACACCGACGCCGACATTGCCGGCGCACGTGACGCGGTCAAGGGCAAGACCGAAATGGACGCCATCGTCGCGTACCTGCAAGGTCTTGGCACCATCATCAAGAGCAAACGGTGACGCTGATGGATATCGGGATGATTCGCGGCCTGGGCACCGTCGTGGTGATGGTGGCGTTCGTGGGCCTGGCGCTATGGGTGTTCAACCCACGGCGTAAAAAGGACTTCGACGAAGCGACCCAACTGCCCTTCGCGGATGACCCCGAGGCCACTCGGCACGTCGAGCAAGCAAAAGCTTCTGGGAGCAAACAACAATGACAACCTTCTGGAGTCTGTACGTTACCGTCCTGACCCTGGGCACCATCTTCTCGTTGACCTGGCTGCTGCTGTCGACCCGCAAGGGCCAGCGCGAAGAGGTTACCGACGAAACCGTCGGGCATGCCTTCGATGGCATCGAGGAATACGACAACCCGCTGCCGCAATGGTGGTTCTGGCTGTTCGTCGGCACCATCATCTTCGCCCTCGGTTACCTGGTGCTGTACCCGGGCCTGGGCAACTGGAAAGGCGTCCTGCCGGGCTATTCATACCTGGATAACGACAAGCAGACCGAGTTTTCCAACGGCCAGCCGGGCTGGACCGGTGTGCACGAGTGGGAAAAGGAAATGGCCAAGGCCGACGCCCGTTTCGGGCCGATCTTCGCCAAGTTCGCGGCCATGCCGATCGAAGAAGTGGCCAAGGACCCGCAGGCATTGAAAATGGGTGCGCGGCTGTTCGCCTCCAACTGCTCGGTGTGCCACGGTTCCGACGCCAAGGGCGCCTTCGGCTTCCCCAACCTCACCGACAATGACTGGCGCTGGGGCGGCGAGCCGGAAACCATCAAGACCACCATCATGGCCGGCCGCCATGGCGTGATGCCGGCCTGGGCCGAAGTGATCGGTGACCAGGGCGTGGCCGACGTGGCTGCATTCGTGGTCAGCAAACTCGATGGCCGTACACTGCCTGAGGGTGCGAAGGCCGATGTGGAGAACGGGCAGAAGATCTTCGCAGCCAACTGCGTGGCCTGCCACGGGCCGGAAGGCAAAGGTACGCCCGCCATGGGCGCTCCGAACCTGACCCACCCGCAGGCGTTCATCTACGGCTCGAGCTTTGCCCAGTTGCAGCAGACCATTCGTTATGGCCGCCAGGGGCAGATGCCGGCCCAGGAACAACTGCAGGGCAATGACAAGGTGCACTTGCTGGCGGCTTACGTCTACAGCCTGTCGCACCAGGCTGAGCCAGCCAAGGCTGAGTAAGGCAGGCCTGGCTTCTTCGCGGGTAAACCCGCTCCTACACAGGATCTTTGTAGGAGCGGGTTTACCCGCGAAGAGGCCGGTACTGGCACAGCATTTCTCGCAGGCAAGTGACCTGGATCAATTGACACCCGCCATAACACGTTTCATACCACGAACCCAACGCGACTAAAGGTCGCAGTGCGAACCCATACTGCCATCAGCGGCGTATCATGGGCCGCAGAGCGCTAGCAGATTGCGCGAGACTGCGGCCCGCACGCACAGGCCGCGGCGTTTCTCCACTGCCGTGGGACTTGATGATGAGCAAGCAAATTCCGGTACATGATGTGACCCCGCCTGCCAACAAAGGGAAGGATTCCGTCGACCTCTACGCTTCCCGGGAAAAGATCTACACCCGCGCCTTCACCGGCCTGTTCCGTCGCCTGCGCATGGTCGGCGGTGCAGTGCTGTTCCTGCTGTACTTCGGCACCGTGTGGCTGAACTGGGGGGGTCACCAGGCCGTGTGGTGGAACCTGCCCGAGCGCAAGTTCTACATCTTCGGCGCCACCATCTGGCCGCAGGACTTCATCCTGCTCTCGGGGATTCTCATCGTCGCCGCCTTCGGCCTGTTCTTCATCACGGTGTTCGCCGGCCGGGTGTGGTGCGGCTACACCTGCCCGCAAAGCGTGTGGACCTGGATTTTCATGTGGTGCGAAAAGATCACCGAGGGTGACCGCAACCAGCGCATGAAGCTCGACAAAGCCCCCATGAGCGGCAACAAGTTCCTGCGCAAATTCGCCAAGCACAGCCTGTGGCTGCTGATCGGCTTTGTCACCGGCATGACCTTTGTCGGCTACTTCTCGCCGATCCGTGAACTGGCGATCGAATTCTTCACGGGCCAGGCCGATGGCTGGGCCTACTTCTGGGTCGGCTTTTTCACCCTCGCCACTTACGGCAACGCCGGCTGGCTACGCGAACAGGTGTGCGTGTACATGTGCCCCTATGCCCGCTTCCAGAGCGTGATGTTCGACAAGGACACGCTGATCGTGTCCTACGACCCACGCCGTGGCGAAACCCGCGGCCCGCGCAAGAAAGATACCGACTACAAGGCCCAGGGCCTGGGTGACTGCATCGACTGCACCATGTGCGTGCAGGTCTGCCCGACCGGCATCGACATCCGTGACGGCCTGCAGATCGAGTGCATCGGCTGCGCCGCCTGCATCGATGCCTGCGACAGCATCATGGACAAGATGAACTACCCCAAAGGGCTGATCAGCTACACCACCGAACACAACCTGTCCGGGCAGAAGACCCACATGCTGCGCCCCCGTCTGATCGGCTATGCCGTGGTACTGCTGGTGATGATGATCGGGCTGGCGACGGCCTTCGCCACCCGTTCGCTGGTCGGTTTCGACGTCAGCAAAGACCGCGTGTTGTACCGCGAAAACGCCCAGGGCCGGATCGAGAACGTGTACAGCCTGAAGGTAATGAACAAGGATCAGCGCGATCACCTCTACGTGCTGGACGCCGCCGGCCTGCCGGACCTCAAGCTCGAAGGCCAGCGCGAGATCCGCGTGGCCGCCGGTGACATCGTCAGCCTTCCCGTGCAGCTGTCGGTTGCCCCCGAGAAGCTGCCATCGACCACCAACGAAATCACCTTCATCCTCAAGAGCGCCGACGACAGCGACGCCCAGGTTGAAGCCAAGAGCCGTTTCATCGGCCCACAGATCCGCTAAGAGAGATAACGCACAATGCCTGCCGCCACCGCCGCCAGCCCCTGGTACAAGCACCTCTGGCCCTGGATCATCATCGGCATCCTCACCACCTCGGTGTGCCTGAGCCTGACCATGGTCAGCATCGCTGTGCACAACCCGGACAACCTGGTGAACGACAACTACTACGAGGCCGGCAAGGGCATCAACCGCTCGCTGGACCGCGAGCTGCTGGCGCAGCAGTTGGGCCTGAAAGCCAGCGTGCATCTGGACGAACTGACCGGCGAAGTGGACCTGCGCCTGACCGGTAACAGCAACCCGCAAAGCCTGGAGCTGAACCTGATTTCGCCAACCCAGCCAGAGAAGGACCGCAAGGTGCTGCTGAGCCGGGTCGAAGCAGGGCGCTATGTGGGGCAGCTGGAAGACAAGGTCGACGGGCGCCGTTTTGTCGAACTGCTGGGTAGCGAAGGGGGCCAGGTATGGCGCCTGTTCGAAGAGGAAAAAGTGGCGCATGGTGTGACCTTGCAGTTGGGTGACGAAGCCCTGCAAGGCGCCGAACACCAACAGTAGCAACACCGCAAATCCCTGTGGGAGCGGGCACGCCCGCGAATGCGATAGCTCAGGCAAAGGTATTTCCAGGTCTGACGCATTCGCGGGCGCGCCCGCTCCCACAGGGTTTCCTATCTGCCTGAGCAGTGTCTGCCCTATGACCCAACCGACCCCCTGCTACCACTGCGCCCTGCCCGTCCCCACCGGCAGCCGCTTCACCGCCGTGGTCCTCGGCCAGCCCCGGCAGTTCTGCTGCCCCGGCTGTCAGGCGGTGGCCGAGTCGATCGTCGCTGGAGGCCTGGAACATTACTACCAGCACCGCAGCGACAACAGCGCCAACCCCGAAGCCCTGCCCAAGCAACTGCAGGACGAGCTGGCCCTGTACGACCGCAGCGACGTACAGCAAACCTTCGTCCGCCACCAGGGTGAGCTGGCCGAAACCACCTTGCTTGTCGAGGGCATCAGCTGCGCCGCCTGCGGCTGGCTGATCGAAAAGCACCTGCGCAACCTGCCCGGTGTCGCCGAAGCGCGCCTGAACCTGTCCAATCACCGCCTGCTGCTGAACTGGGATGACAAGCAGCTACCGCTGTCGCGCCTCCTCGCCGAACTTCGCCAGATCGGCTACGCCGCCCACCCCTACCAGCCTGACCAGGCCGCCGAGCAATTGGCCCGGGAAAACCGCAGCGCCCTACGCCGCCTAGGCGTGGCCGGGCTGCTGTGGTTTCAGGCGATGATGGCAACCATGGCCACTTGGCCGGAATTCAACATCGACCTGACACCCGAGTTGCATGCCATCCTGCGCTGGGTGGCGCTGTTCCTGACAATTCCCATCGTGTTCTACAGCTGCGCGCCCTTCTTCAAGGGCGCGGCGCGCGACTTGCGAACGCGCCACCTGACCATGGACGTTTCGGTGTCGCTGGCCATTGGCCTGGCGTTCGGTGCCGGCATCTGGACAGCCATCACTGGCAGCGGCGAGCTTTATTTCGACACGGTGGGCATGTTCGCCCTGTTCCTGCTGACCGGCCGCTACCTGGAGCGCCGCGCCCGCGAGCGCACAGCGGCGGCCACTGCACAGCTGGTCAACCTGCTGCCAGCCTCATGCCTGCGCCTGGACGCCATCGGGCGCAGCGAACGCATCCTGCTCAGCGAGTTACAGTGCGGCGACACCGTGCAGGTGCTGCCCGGCGCGGTCATCCCTGCCGACGGGCGCATCGTCGAGGGCCGCTCCAGCGTCGACGAATCGCTGCTGACCGGCGAGTATCTGCCGCAACCACGCCGGGTGGGTGAGCGGGTCACTGGCGGTACGCTGAACGTTGAAAGCGCGCTGAATGTGGAAGTGGAAGCCCTCGGCCATGACTCACGCTTGTCGGCCATCGTCCGCCTGCTGGAGCGCGCCCAGACTGAAAAACCGCGCCTGGCGGAAATCGCCGATCGCGCCTCGCAGTGGTTCCTGCTGTTCTCGCTGCTGGCCGCCGTTGCCATCGGCCTGTGGTGGTGGCACCTGGACCCGACACGGGCGTTCTGGATCGTACTGGCCATGCTCGTGGCCACCTGCCCTTGTGCCCTGTCTTTGGCTACGCCAACCGCACTGACCGCCGCCACCGGAACCCTGCACAAGCTTGGCCTGCTGGTGACCCGCGGCCACGTGCTGGAAGGCCTGAACCAGATCGACACGGTGATCTTCGACAAGACCGGCACACTGACCGAGGGCCGCCTGACCTTGCGCAGCATCCGCCCGCTCGGCAGCCAGGCCGCCGACCGCTGCCTGGCCCTGGCCGCGGCGCTGGAAAACCGCTCTGAACACCCCATCGCTCGCGCCTTTGGTCGTACCGCCACACCTGCCGATGACGTACAGAGCGTACCCGGCCTGGGCCTGGAGGGGGTGGTCGACGGCCAGCGCCTGCGCATTGGTCAGGCTACCTTCGTCTGCGCCTTGAGTGGTGCGGAAATCCCCGCTGTACCCGAGCCGCGCGGCCAGTGGCTGCTGCTGGGCGACCGCCAGGGGCCACTGGCCTGGTTCGGCCTGGATGACCGCCTGCGCGACGATGCCC
Source organism: Pseudomonas sp. yb_2 (assembly GCF_043103905.1). Classification (NCBI taxonomy): domain Bacteria; kingdom Pseudomonadati; phylum Pseudomonadota; class Gammaproteobacteria; order Pseudomonadales; family Pseudomonadaceae; genus Pseudomonas; species Pseudomonas sp. yb_2. The sequence continues at coordinate 35,693 of NZ_JBICKH010000005.1, forward strand.
CGGCCCTGCTCGCTGCCTGCAAGGCGCGGGGCTGGCACACCCTGCTGCTGTCGGGCGACAGCTCGCCGATGGTTGCCGAAGTGGCCGCGCAGCTGGGTATCGACCAGGCCATTGGCGGCCTGCGCCCGGATGACAAGCTGGACCGCCTGAAAGCCCTGCAGGCTGACGGGCGCAAGGTGCTGATGCTCGGCGACGGGGTCAACGATGTACCGGTACTGGCCGCCGCCGATATCAGCATCGCCATGGGCAGCGCCACCGACCTGGCCAAGACCAGTGCCGACGCCGTCTTGCTGTCCAACCGCCTGCAAGCGCTGGTGCAGGCGTTCGCGCTGGCCCGCCGCACCCGCCGCAACATCCTCGAGAACCTGCTGTGGGCGACCCTGTATAATGGCCTGATGTTGCCGTTCGCCGCGCTCGGCTGGATCACGCCGGTGTGGGCCGCCATCGGCATGTCGGTCAGCTCGCTGATCGTGGTGCTCAACGCCCTGCGCCTGACCCGAATGCCCGTGGCCTCGGGCCCGCTGCCCCACGAAGCCCCTTTACCCGGGAGGAAGTCGCCATGCCCGCCCTCTATGTCATGATCCCGGCAGCCCTGCTGCTGGTCGGCGTGGCCGTGTACATCTTCTTCTGGGCGGTAGACAGCGGTCAGTACGACGACCTTGAAGGCCCCGCCCACAGCATCCTGTTCGACGATCAGGACCCGCGCCACCAGGCGGCAGTAAAGCCTGACGATGCCGCAGCCGACACCGACAAGGAACCACCACCCCGTGCCTGACCTGCTTGCGCTGCTGGGCTCGGCACTGGTCCTTGGCCTGCTAGGGGGCGGTCACTGCCTGGGCATGTGCGGTGGCCTGATGGGCGCACTAACCTTGGCCATCCCCCCCGAACAACGCGGCAAGCGCCTGCGCCTGTTGCTGGCGTACAACCTGGGGCGCATTTTCAGCTATGCCTGCGCCGGCCTGTTGCTGGGCCTGGCCGGCTGGGCCGTGGCCAGCAGCCCGGCAGCGCTGGCGCTGCGGGTGGTCGCGGCACTGCTGCTGATTGCCATGGGCCTGTACCTGGCCGGCTGGTGGAGCGGGCTGACCCGTATCGAGGCACTGGGCCGCGGGCTGTGGCGGCATATCCAGCCGGTGGCGTCGCGATTGCTGCCAGTGTCCAGCCTCCCTCGGGCATTGCTGCTGGGCGCCCTTTGGGGCTGGCTGCCGTGCGGGCTGGTGTACAGCACCCTGCTGTGGGCGGCCAGCCAGGGCAATGCCGGCTACAGCGCCGGGTTGATGCTGGCGTTCGGGGTGGGCACCTGGCCGGTGTTGCTGGCAACCGGGCTGGCTGCCGAAAGGGTAAACGCCCTGTTGCGGCGACGCAGCGTGCGCGTGGCAGGCGGTGTGCTGGTGATGCTATTCGGTATCTGGACCCTGCCGGGCCCACACCAGCACTGGCTGATGGGCCATTGACGGGGGCTGCAAAGCAGCCCCAATGCCCTTGATACAAATCAACACAGTTTCCTACAGACGGCCATAGACTCCGGTGCACTGCTGCTCTTTCCGGGGACTACCCTCATGCTCGACGACCTCCGTTGGGATACCGACCTGATCCGCCGCTACGATCTCGCCGGGCCACGCTACACCTCTTACCCAACCGCCGTGCAGCTGCACAGCGAGGTGGGTTCGTTCGACCTGCTCAACGCCCTGCGCGAGAGCCGACGGGCCGTGCGCCCGATGTCGCTGTACGTGCATGTGCCGTTCTGCGCCAACATCTGCTACTACTGCGCCTGCAACAAGGTCATCACCAAAGACCGCGCCCGCGCTGCGCCCTACCTGCAGCGCCTGGAGCAGGAAATCCAGCTGGTCGCCTGCCACCTGGACCCTAAACAACGTGTTGAACAGTTGCATTTTGGCGGCGGCACACCGACCTTCCTCAGCCATGTGGAACTGCGCCAGCTGATGGCCACCCTGCGCCAGCACTTCCACCTGCTGGACGACGATTCCGGCGACTACGGCATCGAGATCGATCCTCGCGAAGCCGACTGGTCGACCATGGGCCTGCTTCGCGAACTGGGCTTCAACCGCGTCAGCCTGGGTGTACAGGACCTCGACCCGGCCGTGCAGCGCGCGATCAACCGCCTGCAGAGCCTGGAACAGACCCGTACCCTGATCGAGGCTGCGCGCACGCTGCAGTTTCGCTCGGTCAACCTCGACCTGATCTACGGCCTGCCCAAGCAAACCCCGGAAGGCTTTGCCCGCACCGTGGAAGAAGTGATCCGCCTGCAGCCCGACCGCCTGTCGGTGTTCAACTATGCCCACCTGCCCGAGCGCTTCATGCCGCAACGGCGCATCGACAGCAACGACCTGCCCAGCGCCGCCGCCAAGTTGGAGATGCTGCACGCCACCATCGACCAACTGACCGCCGCCGGTTACCGCTACATCGGCATGGACCACTTCGCCCTGCCCGACGACGAACTGGCCATTGCCCAGGAAGAAGGCACCTTGCAGCGCAACTTCCAGGGCTACACCACCCACGGGCACTGCGACCTGATTGGCCTGGGCGTGTCGGCGATCAGCCAGATCGGCGACCTGTACTGCCAGAACAGCAGTGACCTCAACACCTACCAGGACAGCCTGTCCAACGCCCAGCTGGCCACCCAGCGCGGCTTGCTGTGCAACCACGACGACCGCATACGCCGGGCAGTGATCCAGCAACTGATCTGCCATTTCGAGCTGGATTTCGAACCCATCGAACAGGCTTTCACCCTGGATTTTCGCGGTTACTTCAACGACCTCTGGCCCGAGCTGCTGACCTTGCAGCGCGACGGCCTGATCAGCCTGGACGACAAGGGCATTCGCATCCTGCCCGCCGGCCGGCTGCTGGCGCGCTCGGTATGCATGGTGTTCGACGCGTATCTGGCGATGCACAACCGCCAGCGTTTCTCGCGAGTGATCTGAAAAACAAGGCGTTCAACCGCATGGACAAGCTTCCTTGTCAGGCACACTATGAGCACACAAGGACTCCCGGCAGGCCACCTGCCGGGGTTTCGCCAGCGCGCACCATCATCGCGCACACTGGCCTACACCCTGTGTCGTGAGTTACCCTTACGACTTATGTGTGCTTTCCCACAAGGATCGATTCAAATGTCCGAGCCAGTCAAACTGCGCCCACACAACCAGGCCCATTGCAAGGACTGCAGCCTGGCCCCCCTGTGCCTGCCTCTTTCGCTGAACCTGGAAGACATGGACGCGCTGGATGAAATCGTCAAACGCGGGCGGCCGCTCAAGAAAGGCGAGTTCCTGTTCCGCCAGGGTGACAGTTTTGGCTCGGTCTACGCAGTACGGTCCGGGGCCCTGAAAACCTTCAGCCTCAGCGACAGCGGCGAAGAGCAGATCACGGGCTTCCACCTGCCCAGCGAACTGGTCGGCCTGTCGGGCATGGATACCGAGGCCTACCCGGTATCGGCCCAGGCTCAGGAAACCACTTCGGTGTGTGAAATCCCCTTCGAGCGGCTGGACGAGCTGTCGGTGCAACTGCCACAGCTACGCCGCCAGCTGATGCGGGTAATGAGCCGTGAAATCCGCGACGACCAGCAAATGATGCTGCTGCTGTCGAAAAAGACCGCCGACGAGCGCATTGCCACCTTCCTGGTCAACCTGTCGGCGCGCTTCCGCGCCCGCGGCTATTCGGCCAATCAGTTCCGCCTGAGCATGTCGCGCAACGAAATCGGCAATTACCTTGGCCTGGCGGTAGAAACCGTGTCGCGGGTGTTCACCCGCTTCCAGCAGAACGGCCTGCTGCGCGCCGAGGGCAAGGAAGTGCACATCCTCGACCCGATCCAGCTGTGCGCGCTGGCAGGTGGTGCAATCGAGGCCTGACGCTGGTCTTTAGCGGGTATACTTGGGCATTCGTTTTCCCAGGATACCCGCAACAATGCACAGCGACGCCTTCGACCTCAAAGCCCTGATCCGCCCGGTAGTGGACTTCCCCAAACCGGGCGTGATCTTCCGCGACATTACCCCGTTATTCCAGTCGCCACGCGGGCTGCGCTATGTGGCCGACCAGTTCATCGAGCGCTATGTCGAGGCGGAATTCAGCCACATCGGCGCCATGGACGCGCGGGGCTTCCTGATCGGCTCGATCATCGCCCACCAGCTGAACAAGCCGCTGATCCTGTTCCGCAAGCAGGGCAAGCTGCCAGCCGACGTGTTGAGCGAGGGTTACCAGACCGAGTACGGCGAGGCCTTCCTGGAAGTGCATGCCGACAGCCTGTGTGAAGGCGACTCGGTGCTGATCTTCGATGACCTGATTGCTACTGGCGGTACGCTTCTGGCGGCGGCCAACCTGGTGCGTCGTACCGGGGCGCAGGTGTTCGAGGCGGCGGCGATCATCGACCTGCCGGAACTGGACGGGTCGCGTCGGTTGCAAGCGGCCGGGGTGCCTACCTTCTGCCTGACCGAGTTTTCCCTCAGCGAGTACTGAGTGGGCTTTTGGGGCTGCTTTGCAGCCCATTCGCGGGTAAACCCGCTCCTACGAAAGCCGCGTATGTTTTGTAGGCGCGGGTTTACCCGCGAATGGGCCGCCAAGCGGCCCCAATGAATCAGAGCGAAATGGGCCGGCGCCCTGCAAAGGCATGGGCCAGGGTACCGCCGTCCACCATCTCCAGCTCGCCGCCCAGTGGCACACCATGGGCAATGCGAGACGCCACCAAGCCCTTCTCGCTCAGCAACTGGGCAATGTAATGCGCCGTCGCCTCCCCCTCCACTGTCGGGTTGGTCGCCAGGATCACCTCGGTAAAGGTGCCCTGCTCTTCGATCCGCGCCATCAGCTGCGGAATACCGATCGCCTCAGGCCCCAGGCCATCCAGCGGCGACAGGTGCCCCTTGAGCACGAAGTAACGGCCACGGTAGCCAGTCTGCTCCACCGCATACACATCGGTCGGCCCCTCGACCACGCACAGCTGTGTGTCGTCACGGCGCGGGTCGGCGCACTGCGGGCACAGCTCCTGCTCGGTGAGGGTGCGACACTGGCGGCAATGCCCTACCCCTTCCATGGCCTGGGTCAAGGCCTGAGCCAGGCGCAGCCCGCCACTGCGGTCGCGCTCGAGCAGTTGCAGAGCCATGCGCTGGGCGGTTTTCTGGCCAACGCCTGGCAAGATGCGCAGGCCGTCGATCAGTTGGCGAATGAGGGGGCTGAAGCTCATGGGAAAGGCCTGACAATTCAATAAGAGGCGGTTTATACCCAGCGGGGGCGGTGGCGTCAAATCAGGTCACCCCAAGTCTACGCGGCCTGCAGTTT
>NZ_JBICKH010000060.1:0-380 GCF_043103905.1 Pseudomonas sp. yb_2
GCCGCCTGGTGGACTCGACTCGTTCCCTGTTCAAGACCGGGTTCTTCCAGGACATCCAGTTGAGCCGCGATGGCAATGTGCTGATCATCAACGTGGTCGAGCGCCCGTCGGTGTCGAGCATCGAGATTGAAGGCAACAAGGCGATCAGCACCGAAGACCTGATGAAGGGCCTGAAGCAATCGGGCCTGGCCGAAGGCGAGATCTTCCAGCGTGCCACCCTCGAAGGTGTGCGTAACGAACTGCAACGCCAGTACGTGGCCCAAGGGCGCTACTCGGCCGAGGTCGATGCCGAAGTGGTGCCGCAGCCGCGCAACCGTGTGGCCCTGAAGATCAAGATCAACGAAGGCACCGTCGCCGCCATCCAGCACATCAACATCGTT
>NZ_JBICKH010000061.1:0-319 GCF_043103905.1 Pseudomonas sp. yb_2
GCGAATGCTCATTTCTGAGTTTGATCAAGGTAAAGCAAGTGGTGGAGCCAAGCGGGATCGAACCGCTGACCTCCTGCGTGCAAGGCAGGCGCTCTCCCAGCTGAGCTATGGCCCCGCATATTGGTAGGTCTGGGCAGATTTGAACTGCAGAAGAGCCGTCCTCACCACTCTTTATCCAGAGGCATGGGGTGCTCAACATTCCAACCAAAATTGGTAGGTCTGGGCAGATTTGAACTGCCGACCTCACCCTTATCAGGGGTGCGCTCTAACCAACTGAGCTACAGACCTAAGGGTAAAACTTTGGGTCTTGATCGTCTTT